>QNVD01000099.1 GCA_004347925.1 Hadesarchaea archaeon | reverse complement strand
CTCGGGTGGGCCGAGGTCCAGCCAGTGTACCCCCCTCACCTCCTCCACCGCCTTCGCCGCCAGGGCCCCGCAGCCCCCGGGGAAGGCCAGGTAGACGCATCCCATCCTCCTCATCACCCCCTTCGTTTTCTCCCCCACCCCTCCCTTCCCCACCACCGCCCTCACCCCCAGCCTGGGGAGAAGGGAGGGGAGGAGGGGATCCATCCTGAGGGTGGTGGTGGGCCCGGCGGACAGGACCCTCCACCCTTTTCCCTCCCTCCTCACCAGGGGGCCGCAGTGGTACAGGACCCCTCCCCTCAGGTCCACGGGGAGCTCCTCCCCCCTGGAGAGGAGCTCCAGCATCCTGAGGTGGGCCCGGTCCCTGGCCGTCACCACCTCCCCCGTGAGGAAGACCAGGTCCCCCGCCCTCAGCATGCCCGCCTCCTTCCCCAGCGGGAGGGAGAGCCTCCTCACCTCCACTCCCACTCACCTCCCTCCATCCTCACGGAGGCCCTCCTGGCGGCCCAGCACTGCAGGTTCACGGACACGGGGAGGCTGGCGGTGTGGGTGTGGGCGTACTCCACCTTCACCCCCAGACAGGTGGTCCTCCCCCCCAGCCCCATGGGCCCGCTTCCCCTCCGGTTGATCTCCCTCTCCAGCTCCCCCTCCAGCCTCCTGAGGGGGGCCTCGGGGTGCCTGCGGGGCAGGGGACGCAGGAGGGCGAGCTTGGCCAGCTCCATGGAGACCTCCGCGGTCCCCCCCACCCCCACCCCCACGATCACGGGGGGGCAGGGCTTTCCCCCGGCCTCCACCACCGTCCTCACCGCGAACTCCCTCAGACCCTCCACCCCCTCCTCGGGGGTGAGCATGGCGGTCCTGCTCACGTTCTCCGCCCCCGCCCCCTTCAGCATCACCGTGATCTCCATCCCCTCACCGTCGGGGGGAAGGAACCTCACGAGGGGCATGCCTCTCCCCAGATTGTCCCCCGGGTTCTTTCTGGAGAGGGGATGGACGGTGTTGGGGCGCAGGATCCCCTCCTCCGTGGCCCTCCTCACGGCCCTGGCCGCGGCCTTCCCCGGGTCCAGCTCCGGGGAGGGCCTCATCCTGAAGTAGAATAGGGGCAGGCCGGTGTCCTGGCAGAGGGGAAGGCCCTCCCTCTCGGCCACCTCCACGTTCTCCAGCACCGCCTCCAGGTTCACCCTGGCGATGGGGTCCCTCTCCGAGCGCAGGGCCCTCCGGAGGGCGGCCTTCACATCCGGGGGAAGGCGGGTGCTGGCCCTCCTCAGGAGCTCCAGACAGGCCCCCTCCACCTCCCGCTGGGTGACTCCCCTCATCCCCTCCCTATTTATCCCTCGGTGTATAAGGAAAAGGAATGAGGGTGGGGGAGGGGCTGGAGGGGCTCGCCAGGCTCCGGCTCTCGCAGGGGGAGCTGGGGTTCGTGTTCTTCGAGTTCTCCGCCCTGGCCGTCAGCACCAGGGACCACCGCCTCCTCTTCGATCCCGCCGGGAGCGTGGGGCCCAAGGATCTCTCCTCCTGGAAGCCCAACCTCCTCCTGGTCACCCACGAGCACTTCGATCACCTGGAGCCCTCCAACCTGGTGGAGCTGCAGCGGGCCTCGGGTGGGACGGTGGTCTGTGACCCCGGCAGCCACTCCTCCCTGAGGGGGAGGGTGGGGAAGCTGGTGGAGCTCAGGGCGGGGAAGACCGTGGAGGTGGAGGGGGCCAGGGTGACGGGGATAAGGGCGGAGCACCCCGCCGAGGAGCCCCTGATGCTCCTGGTGGAGTCCGGGGGCCTGAGGATCTTCCACGGCTCCGACTCCTCCTTCACCCCGGAGGTGGAGAAGCACAGGGCGGACGTGGCCTTCCTCCCCGCGGGGGCGCCCTCGCCCACCGCCTCCGTGGAGGACGCCCTACGCATGGCGAAGGCCCTGGGGTGCAGGTGGGCCATTCCCTTCCACTGCCTGGAGGAGGAGGCGGAGGAGTTCCGGAGGAGGGCCGAGAGGGAGCTCCCCGGGGTCAGGGTGGTGGTCCCGGAGCGGGGGAAGGTCTACAGGCTCTAGCTCAGGCTTTTAGGGCTTCCCAGGAAAAGGGGGAGGTGATTCTCTGCCCGACGCCAACGCCCTCGCCCTCAGCCTCCTCTCGGCCTTCCTCTGGGGCACCTACTGCAATCCCCTGAAGCACCTCCGGAGGTTCGGTCCCTGGGAGTTCTCCAACGACCTGCTGGTGGGGGGCCTCCTCCTCTCCTGGGCGGTCTTGGCGGTGGGGGGAGGGGGAAGGTGGGGGCCCGAGGTGGTTCTGCCGCTCCTCTCGGGGGTGATCTGGGCGGCGGGCAACTACGCCGGCCTCTCGGCGGTGAGGGAGCTGGGCCTGGCCTACTCCTACTCCTTCCTGAACCTCTCCGCCGCCGTGGCCTTCCTCTGGGGTGTCCTCCTCTTCGGGGAGATGGGGGTGGGGGCACCGCTGGCCCTGGCCTCCCTGGGCCTGTTGCTCATGTTGCTCGGGGCCTTCGTGCTGGCGGAGTCCCTGGAGGGAGGGGGGAGGAGGAGGGGGGTGAGGGGGGGGATCC
>QNVD01000098.1 GCA_004347925.1 Hadesarchaea archaeon | reverse complement strand
TTGCCGGCCCTTATGGTCCGGCTGGACCCGCAGTGGGGACACCTCATCTTTCCTCTCCTTTTTCACCCCCACGCCCCGACCCGGCCAAAGGGAATGGGAGGGCCCCTTTAAAAAATCACCTATCTCGAGGAAAACCCCTTCCATGTCCTCGTAAGCCCAAATCCGAGTACTTGACGTCAACCGGGACCAGCCCCCCTCTGGAGCTCGGCCTCTTCGGGAGGCGAACACCGTGGTAGCCCCCATCTTCCAGCGATATGTCGGGGGCGAGCTCGTTTTTGGGGCTGTTACGTGCATAACAAGAACTATATAAATATCTTGTTATCATAATAACAAACGATGCGGGAAGAGGATCTGATCGTCCAGAATCCGTGGTGGGCCAGGAAGGAGAGCATTCTCGAGGACGAAAAGGTGAGGGCGGCCCTGGAAAGGACGCACAGGTTGCTCTACCGCTTTGAGGAGGGGAACTTCCTGATCGTGGGGCCGAGGCAGGCGGGAAAGACGACCTACCTCAAGCTCCTCGTGAGGGACCTGCTGGACAGAGTGAACCCCAGAGCGGTGATGTACTTCGCTTGCGATCTGCTGAGGGACTACGAGGAGATGGTTGAGGCGGTGAGGATCTTCGATCGACTGGGGGGGGAGGGCAGGAAGTACCTTTTTCTGGATGAGGTGACGTTCGTTGACGGGTGGGAGCGTGCGGTCAAGTTCATCCTGGACTCCCCCCTTTCAGCCGGCAAGTGCTTCTACATAACCGGCTCTTCATCCATCGGGCTGAAGAGGGAGAGGTTCCCCGGTAGGAACATAAGGGTGAGGGAATTCATGCCCCTGGACTTCAGGGGATTCTGCGGGCTGTTCTGCAGCGAGGAGCTGAGGCTCGCACTCGAGAGAGTGAAGCTGAGCAGGCTGAGGGCCAGGGAGGCCTTCAGGATCGGGCGGGAGCTGATGGTTTTCTTCGATGAGATCCTCAGGCTTTTCAGCTCCTATGTTCAGAGCGGAGGTTATCCCAGGGCATTTTTCGAGCTGATGGAGGGCGGTGGGATAAGCGAGGAGACGTACAGGTCATGCTTCGATGCCACGGTGTTCGATGTTACGAAGCTCGGCAGGAGCGAGAAAATAGCGGCCTCCCTCCTTCAGGGCGTGCTGAGGAGATACGGAAGCAAGTTCTCGCTGAACTCGCTCGCCAAGGAGACCGAGATAGGGTCCCACCTGACGGCGAGGGATTACCTCGAGATGATGGAGGGCCTGTGCGTCCTCAGGAGTTACCATCAAGTTGACCTGCCCAGGAAGGTGGTGCTCTATCGAAAGGAGAGGAAGGTGTACTTCACGGACCCGTTTCTCTGCCAGACCTTTTCTCGAATCCTGAACGTAAAAATCGATCAGGCTCAGCTCGTTGAGGGAGTGATCGGGGAGCACCTGACGAGGAGCTTTGGGGAGGTCCACTTCCACGCGGGAAAGCGTGAGCTGGATTTCGTCGTCGGGGAGGCAGGTGTTGAGCTCAAGTGGCAGGAACACGCTTCACCCGGAGATTTCCCGAGGACCGGGCTTCCCGAGAAGATCCTGCTCACCAAGCAAGACCTCGGCTACGATGAAGGGCGCAACCTGGCGATGGTGCCGGCCCCACTCTTCCTGCTGGCGCTGCGCACCGGCGGAGCGGCCTGACGGGCAACCGTTCTGCCCCACTAGGAAGGGACGGCCTTCACACCACGTGGGATTCTATTCCTTTCGGAGTTCAGCTCCCCGCAGAAGGCCGAGAGCTGGACCCTCTGAAGCCCGTAGTCGAAGAGCCTCCTGGCGAGGCGGTCGCGCAGGCTGTTGGAGCTTATGTCGTATATCACCAGAGTCTGCATCCCTCTTGTATCTTCAAAGGAGAAAAAGAAAAAACTCGACGGGGAGGCGGAACAAAAGGTTAATTCGCCCCAGGCAGAACCAGAAACGAGCCGAATGCTTTCCCTGGCCAGCCTCAGCCTGACCCTGCGCTTCGGGGAGGCCGAGCTCCCGGGCTGGTTGGGCTCCACCATGAGGGGGGGCTTCGGCCAGCACCTGAGGCGCATCGTGTGCTACCGTCCCCTGCACGAGTGCGAGAGCTGCGGGCAGGCGGGGGAATGCCTCTACTACGAGACCTTCGAGCGTCCCTGCTCCAGGCGGGGCTACGCCCCCCCGCCCAGGCCCATCGTGCTCGTCCCCCCCTTCTTCGGCAGGAGGGTGACCTTCAGGAAGGAGGGGAGGGTGGAGGTGGGGCTCCTGCTCCTCGGCAGGTCGGTGCGCAACTTCCCCCACGTCCTCCTCGCCCTCCAGCAGTTCGGCTTCCACGGGCTGGGGGAGGGGCGCTACTTCGGTAGGAACCGCTTCGAGGTGGAGAGGGCCACCTGCAGGTTCTCCAACCGTGTGGTCTTCGATGGAGGGGTGATCCACCCCGACCGCCTCAGGACCCTAGACGTCGCCCAGATAGCCAAGGTTAGGGGGAGCCGCTTTCGGGTCCACTTCCGCACCCCCATCGAGCTCCCTCTGGGCTTCCCCCCCTCCCCAGAGCACCTGCTCGGGCTCATCC
>QNVD01000097.1 GCA_004347925.1 Hadesarchaea archaeon | reverse complement strand
CCCTCCAGACCTCCCTCCCCCCCGCCACCGAGGCGGTGTGGGAGCGGATGGCCCTGGCCCCCGTTCTCCCCCTCCCCCCCTTCAGCACCACCACCGGCTTCCTGGAGGAAACCTCCCTGAGGGCCTCCGCGAACCTCCTCCCCTCCCTAACCCCCTCCACGTACATGGCCACCACCCTCGTGGAGGGGTGCCAGGAGAAGTACCTCAGCAGCTCCACCTCGTCCAGGTCCCTCCCGTTCCCGTAGCTCACCACCCTGCTGAACCGCAGGCCCCTGAGGTAGCCGTAGTGCACGAAGTCGGTGGAGAGGCCCCCGCTCTGGAAGATCCCCCCCACCGGACCCGGCTCCTCGGGGAAGGAGTAACCGTAGGTCAGGCCCACCTCCGGGTTGTAGAGGCCCATGCAGTTGGGGCCCAGCACCCTTAGTCCCAGCCTCCTGGCCTTCTCCACGATCTCCCCCTCCAGCCTCTCCCCCTCCTCCCTCCCCGTCTCCGACATCCTGGCCGTGAAGAGGTGTACCAGCTTCACCCCCTTCCTGGAGCATTCCTCCAGCAGGGAGGGGACCTTCTCCGCCGAGATGCAGCAGATGACGTAGTCCACCTCCCCCGGGAGGTCCAGAAGGCTGGGGTAGGTCCTGACCCCCAGCACCTCCTTCGCCCTCGGGTTCACGAAGTAGAACTTCCCCTTGAAGTCCTGAAGGAGGTGAACGGCGTAGGCGTATCCCCCCGAGTAGGGGTTGGGGGAGGCCCCCACCAGGGCCACGCTTCTGGGGCTGAAGAGCCTGTCCAGGTCCTGGGGATCCGTGTTCTCCCTCGGAGCCCTAGCCTATCTTGCCCATCAGGTTCTTCACGGGACTCCGGTTCAGCTGCAGGCCGAGCCTCTCGGGGCTCAGGCCCAGGGCCAGGCCCAGGAGCTGGGAGTAGTAGACCACGGGAAGGTTGAGGGCCTTGCCTATGGTGGTGGCCGCGGCATCCTGCTTCCCGTCCAGCATCCTGTGCCCGCTGGAGCAGACGGTGACCAGCCCGTCGTAGCCCCAGTTCTGGACGGCCTCCACCTTCTCCCCCGCCAGGGTGAGGGAGGCGTCCTTCCTGGTGTAGAAGAGGTAGGCCCCGCAGCAGTCGAGGGCCTCCGGGTAGTGGGGGCTCTGCGCCCCCAGGGCCTCCACCAGCCTCACCAGCTTCTGCGGGTGCTCCGAATCGTCTATGGTCCTGAGCTTCCTCGGCCTGATGGCCTGGCACCCCGTGTGGGCCGCCAGCTTCAGCCCCTTCAGGGGCTTCCTCACCCTTCTCCTTATCTCCTCCACCCCTATCCTGTCGTGGAAGAGCTCCAGCGGATGAAGGATCTCCGCCCCGTCCAGCGGTCCCCTCCCCTCCTCCCTCAGGAGGGCCGAGATCTTCTCCCTCAGCTCGGGGCTTCCGGCCATCAGGGATTTGGCCTCGTAGAAGAGGCGGTTGCACACGTTGCAGAGGGTGACCAGGGGGACCCCCTTCTCGGCCGCCAGGGCCAGGTTCCTGGCCGCCAGGTAGACCCAGCTCACGGTGCCCACGTTCTGGAGGGGCCAGCCGCAGCAAGAGAAGCCGGGGACCTCCACCACCTCCACCCCCAGCTCCCGCAGCACCTCCCTGGTGGCCAGCTCGCAGGCGTACTGCTCCGTGGCCGCCACGCACCCGGGGAAGATCGCCACCTTCATTCCATCTGCTCCTCCATGGCCTTCATGAGGACGGACCTGAACTTTTCGGCGTTGGGGATCTCCAGGGGGGGAAGGCCGAGCTTCTCCCTGTCCACGGAGGTGTCCCCCACCTTCACCGTCTGGGTTCCCTGGATGAAGCCCGTCTCGGTCACGTTCATGATGATCTTGGAGAGGTCCTCCGGGATCTCAGACCCGGAGCTCACCGTCATCCTCCTCAGGAGGAAGATCACGTCCACGGGTGCCACCTCCTGCGGGCACCTCTCCTTGCACTTCAGGCACTGGCAGCAGGCCCAGAGGAGCTCCGACCTCATCATGTCCTCCACGAACCCCAGCCTCACGAAGTTCACGAAGGCGTGGGGCATGATCTCCGTGAGCCTGAAGGAGGTGCAGCCGCTGGTGCACTTGAAGCACTGGAAGCAGTGGAAGGGGTTTTCCAGCTTGAGCTTCTCCACCACCCCGTAGAACCTATCCACCAACTCCGGCTGCGGTTTGGTCGCCCTGAGCTGGTCGGTTATGCCCGGCATTTTTGAACCGATGTATTACTCCCAAGCCGTATTTAACCTTATCGCAGGTCAGGTCTCCAGCCTGAAGACGGGTGCCACCCTCTCTCCCGCCGAGTACTTATCGGACCAGACGAAGGCCCCTGACAGCCTGACCTTCCTCCCCAGCACCTCCTGCCCCGCCCCCTCGGGGAGCTCCAGCCTCCCCATCACCCAGGGTCCCTCCTCCGTCTTCACCAGCCCCACGGCGTAGGGCCCCTGCATGCCCTCGGGGGGAACCCTTATCACGGTGAAGGTCATCAGCTCCCCCCTCCCGCTCATCTCCATCCCCTCCAGCTCCCGGCCCCCGCACTTCCTGCAGACCGCCATGG
>QNVD01000096.1 GCA_004347925.1 Hadesarchaea archaeon | reverse complement strand
AGGCCGCTGGGCTTCCCCGCCGTTCTGGACTACGCGGGGGATCCGGAGCGGGCGGTGGAGCTCTACTCCGTCTTCGGGGGCACCCCCGCCTACCTCATGGAGGCCGATCCCAGGAGGGACATCTTCACCAACATAAGGGAGAGGATCCTGAGGGAGGACTCCTTCATCTACAGGGACGTGGAGTTCGTGCTCAGGCAGGAGCTGGTTGAGCCCAGATACTACTCCTCCATCCTGCACTCGATAGCCAGGGGAAACCACCGGGTGGGCCTGATCGTGAACGACACGGGCCTGAGCAAGAGCATAGTGAACAAGTACCTCTCGGTCCTGAGGGACCTCCAGCTGGTGGACCGTCTGGTTCCGGTGACGGAGGGGAGCCGGAGCAAGAGGGGACTGTGGTTCCTGTCGGACCACCTCTTCGACTTCTGGTTCAGGTTCGTGGAGCCGTACATGGAGGAGGTGGAGAGGGGAGCGGCCGACCTCATACTGGAGGAGCACATAAGGCCAGGCTTCGACGAGTACCTGGGGAAGCACTTCGAGCGCATAGTCCGGGAGGTGCTGGAGGAGATGAACGCCAGGGGCCTGCTTCCGGCCAGGTTCACGAGCGTGGGCGGGTGGTGGCAGGGGGAGCGGGAGATAGACGCGGTGGCCCTGAACGGGAGGACGGGGGAGATCCTCTTCGCGGAGTGCAAGTGGCGGGAGGGGGTGGATGCGGCCGAGGTCCTGCGGGAGCTCAGACGGAAGGCCGGCTTTGTGGAGTGGAGGAGGGGGAGGAGGAGGGAGTACTACGCGGTGTTCGCGAAGAGCTTCAGGAGGAGGGTTAGGGAGCCAGGGGTGATGACGGTGGACCTTAGGGACCTCAAGGGAATCCTGCGGAAGGGAGCGTGAGCCCTTGAATCGGGGGCTCAGCTCCTGGTCCTGATCCTCCCTCCCCTCACGCTCTTGGCGTCCATGATGGTGATGAAGGCCTCCGGGTCCTCCCTCTCCACCGAGGCGAGGAAGGCCGAGAGCGTCCTCCTGGGGATGACGGACTGGTAGATCGTTCTGGGCCCGTATCTCCCCCTTCCCCTGAGGGTGGTGAGGGGGAAGCCCCTCTCCCTCAGCATCCTCCCCACCTCCCTCTCCCTCCTGGCCGAGATGATCTGCACCGTCACGTGGCCCACCGCCATCCTCTCCTCTATGGAGACCCCCACGTAGGTCCCGGCCGCGTACCCCGAGGCGAAGGCCAGGAAGTTCAGGAGGGTGCGAAAGCTGAGGGGGCTGTCGAAGAAGTCCCTGAGCACCCAGCAGAAGACGATCATCCAGAGGAGGGTTTCCGTGAAGCTGCAGACCGCGGCCTTGCCCCTCTCCCCCCTTATCACCCAGATATCCCGGATGGTCCCTATCCCGTTCTGCAGCATCCTGGCCAGGAAGACCAGGGCGGCCACCGCGATCCAGCCCAGCTCCACCTACTCCCCCTCCAGCCTCCTCTCCCTCCTCCCCTTCCCCTCCAGGGAGGAGAAGGGGACCCCCACCCTCTCGCACAGCCTCCGGTAGTAGCCCTCCACCTCCACCTTCCTTTCCCCCTTGGTCAGTTCCCTCCTCCAGGCCTCCAGGAAGAGGTTCTCCAGCCCCAGGAACTCGGCGGCCGAGAGCAGCCTCTTGCCCTTCCTCTCGGCCAGGGAGAACACGTCCTCCATCTTCTCCCGGTAGTTCAGGTCGCGGAGGAGGTGGTGGTCCAGCAGGATGGTCTCGGCGTCGGTCTCCCCCACCGCTCTCTTCAGGTTCTCCTTGGAGGCCTCGAAGGCCCCCTGGCTCATGCGCCAGCCCACGAAGATCGTCGGGTAGCCGTCTAGGATCATGAACTCGGGGTTCCTCTTGAGGACCCAGTCGAGGGCGGCCGGGTCGGCGAGGCTCTGGGCGTCGGACCCGAAGAGGAACCCCCCCTTCTCCACGTGGACCATCACCACGGTCCCGACCCTGCTCCCCACGTCCCCGTGCCAGACCGCCGGCGAGAAGGAGACCTCCGTGCCCCCGATCTCAAAGGTCCTCCCGTCCGCCCACTCTATCCCCTTCGCGTGGGGCGAGGCGTTCTCCTCGAAGATCCTGCCCCTGGACTTCCCGGACCGGTTGATATTCTTCGTCCTGTCCTTGGCCATGACGAGCTTTCCGCCGAAGCAGGCCCGGTACATCTCTAGGTCGTCGGGGAAGGGGTGGTGGTCGTAGTGGTAGTGGGTGACCGCCACCGCCTCCGCCCTCCCGGCGGCCTCCATGATCAGGGCCCTGGAGAGCTCCAGCGCCCTCCACTCCTCGGGGGTGGGCCCCAGCCCGTACCTGGTGGGCCCCAGCGCCACCCCGGGGTCCAGCAGGAGCCTGAGCCTCCCGGTCTCCAGCAGCGTGCACATGCTCCTCACGCCCAGGGAGTCGGAGGCCAGGGGAAGCACCCTCATTCCTCCCCCCTCTCCCGGGTCCCCTAAAGGGTTTTTCGCATTTTTAACCGTAACTCCGCAAAAAGTTAGGGAATAGAATCCTCCGTTCTACTGCCCCGGCAGGGCAGATCTGGGGTGAAATGAACCGAAAGATTTAAGTATT
>QNVD01000095.1 GCA_004347925.1 Hadesarchaea archaeon | reverse complement strand
GGGAGGGAGGCCGGGACGAGGGTGAGGATGGGGCTGGACATGGCCGCGAGCAACCTCTACGACCCGGGGGAGAACAGGTACGTCTACCGAAGGGAGGGGAAGAGGCTGACGGAGGAGGAGCAGCTGGAGTTCGCCCTGAAGCTGGTGGAGACCTACGACCTCCTCTTCCTGGAGGATCCCCTGCACGAGGAGGACTTCTCCGGCTTCTCCAGGCTGAGGGAGGAGGTGGGGAGGAGGTGCCTGGTCTGTGGGGACGACCTCTTCGTAACGAACGTGGAGAGGATGGAGAGGGGGATAAGGGAGGGCTCCACCAACGCCGTTCTGATCAAGCCCAACCAGGTGGGGACCCTGAGCGGGGCCCTCGAGGCCATCCGGCTGGCCCACAGGAAGGGGCTGGTGCCCGTGGTCTCCCACCGCTCCGGGGAGACCACCGACGAGACCATCGCCCACCTGGCGGTGGGAGGGGGGTGCCCCCTCATCAAGACGGGGGCGGTGGGAGGGGAGAGAACGGCAAAGCTCAACGAGCTCATCCGCCTGGAGGAGGAGCTGAAGGGGGGGCTGGCCAGGCTGGGCCTTTCGGGTTCAGGATAGCTTTTAACCCGGGGCCAACGAGGAGAGGAGGATGGACGAGAAGCAGGAACTAGAGGGAATGGGCGGGACCGAGCTGCTGGTGGAGCAGGACACCTACCTGGCCTGCGGGGTCCACATAGGGACCAGGCAGAAGACGGGATCCATGACCCCCTACATCTTCAAGGTCAGGCCGGACAGAATCTACATCCTGGACGTGAGGAAGACCGACGCCAAGATAAGGGTGGCGGCGAAGATGCTGGCCAGGGAAAAGCCCGAGCGGATCCTGGTGGTCTCCGCCAGGCAGTACGGTCAGCAGCCGGTCCTCAAGTTCTGCGAGGTGGTGGGGGCCAAGCCCATGGTGGGCAGGTTCATCCCCGGAACCCTCACCAACCCCTCCTACCCAGGCTACTCCGAGTTCTCCCTCCTCCTGATCACGGATCCCATGGCCGACTCCCAGCCCCTGGTGGAGGCCTCCAAGATGGGCATCCCGGTTATAGCCCTCTGCGACACGGACAACGAGACGGAGGACGTGGACCTGGTCATCCCCACCAACAACAAGGGGAAGAAGGCCCTGGCCCTGGTCTACTGGCTGCTGGCCCGCCAGGTCCTCAGGGAGAGGGGAGAGCTGGCTCCTGACGCTTCCTTCCCCATACCGCTGGAGGAGTTCGAGAGCAGGCCCAAGGAGGTCCCCGAGTGATCCGTCTCCCGGCGGTGGCGGGAGCCTTCTACGAGGGGGAGAAGAGGGCCCTCCTCTCCAGGATCGAGTGGTGCTACACCCACCCCCACGGCCCCGGCAGGCTACCCTCCCCCGGGAGGGGAGGGGAGAGGGTGCTCGGGCTGGTCTCCCCCCACGCCGGTTACATGTACTCGGGACCCGTGGCGGCCCACGGCTACGCCCTCCTGGCCTCCTTCCCCCCCAGAACGGTGGTGGTGCTGGGCCCCAACCACACGGGAATGGGATCGGGGGTCTCCGTCTCCCCTCACCGGGCCTGGAGGACCCCCCTGGGGGAGGTGGAGGTGGACGGCGAGCTCTCCCGCGCCCTGGCCGAGGAGGGCGGGATGGACCTGGACGAGCTGGCCCACCGCTACGAGCACTCCATCGAGGTCCAGCTCCCCTTCCTGCAGCACCTCTTCGGCTCCGGCTTCAGGCTCGTGGCCGTCTGCATGATGCTCCAGGACGAGGAGACCAGCGAGGAGGTGGGAAGGGCGCTGGCAGAGGTCCTGAGGGGCAGGGAGGCCGTGATCGTGGCCTCCACCGACTTCACCCACTACGAGCCAGCCGAGAGGGCCAGGAGGAAGGACGCGAAGGCCCTGGAGAGGATAGAGGCCCTGGACTGGAGGGGTCTCCTGCGCACGGTGGAGAGGGAGGACATAACCATGTGCGGGTACGGGCCCGTGGCGGCCATGCTCAGGGCCTGCGTGGAGCTGGGGGCCAGGAAGGGGAGGCTGCTCAAGTACGCCACGAGCGGGGACACCGCCGGTCCGATGCCGGAGGTGGTAGGATACGGGTCGCTCGCCGTGACGGTCTGAGGGATCCCTCCCGTCCCGTGGTGGTGAAGCTGGGGGGAAGCGTGATCACGGACAAGGAGAGGGAGTTCTCGGTGAGGAGGGGGGTTCTCAGGAGGCTGGCCAGGGAGCTGAGGGGGGTGGAGGGGATGGTCCTCATCCACGGGGGAGGCTCCTTCGGCCATCCCCTGGCCAAGCGGTACGGCCTCACCGGGGGACTGAGGGGTCCGAGGCAGCTCAGGGGTTTCGCGGAGGTGAGGAGGGCCATGGAGCGCCTCAACCTCTGCGTGCTGGAGGAGCTGGGGAGGGAGGGCCTCCCGGCGGTGCCCGTTCCCCCCTCCGCCTGCTGCGTGCTGGAGGGGGGAAGGATAAAGCGCATGGAGCTCGAACCCGTCAGGAGGATGATGGAGCTGGGCCTCCTGCCCGTGCTCTACGGCGACGCGGTGGTGGACCTCAAGCAGGGGGTGAACATCCTCTCCGGGGACAGGCTGGCGGTCCACCTGGCCCTCCAGCTG
>QNVD01000094.1 GCA_004347925.1 Hadesarchaea archaeon | reverse complement strand
GGGTGGGCTCCAGGTTCACCTCCACCAGCCTGGCCCCCCTCTCCTTGGCCAGGAGGGGGAGGCGGGCGAAGGGGTAGACCACCGCGGAGGTGCCGCAGACGAGGGCCAGGTCGCACCTCCCCACCTCCTCCAGGCTCTCCCTCATCACCTCCTCGGGAATGGGCTCGCCGAAGTAGACCACGTCGGACTTAAGCGGCCCCCCGCACCCGCACCTGGGGGGGAGCCTTCCCTCCCTCCTCATCCCCTCCAGGTCGAACTCCTCCCTGGGGTACCTGGCCCCGCAGCGGAGGCACCTGAGCTTGAAGGCGTTGCCATGGTACTCCAGCACCCTCACGCTGCCCGCCCTACGGTGCAGGTCGTCTATGTTCTGGGTGATCACGGCCTTCAGGATGCCCATCCTCTCCAGCTCGGCCAGGGCGAAGTGCCCGGGGTTGGGGGAGTACCGGCGGAGGTCCCCCAGGGGTGAGGGCCTGCTCAGCACCTCCTCCCAGTACGCCCTGGGATCGGAGAGGAACTTGGGGTAGAGGAGGTATGCCCTAGCCTCCTCCTCCGGATGCTTCGTCCAGATCCCCGAGGGGCCCCTGAAGTCGGGGATCCCCGACTCCGTGGACATGCCGGCCCCCGTGAGGGCGATGGCGTGGCGGGAGGCCAGGAGGTAGCGGGCGGCCCTCTCCAGCTCCTCTCTCAGGGTCTCCCCTCCAGAATCAGAGGGCTGGGAGGGTTTATCTTCACCGCAGGGGTGGGAGGCGGAATACTTCTGGCGACCCCCCGGAAAGCGGGAAAAGGTACTTGGAGGGAGGATGGCAAGATGCCCAGCCACGGGTTCCGCTGTAAAGACCATGCGAGAGAACTCTGAACCACCAAGCCCTTTTTCATCGGATACCCAAAACAAACCCTTCGGTTGTTAATGGCCGGGGTTTGGCCCGAGCTCAGACGTTGAAAGGGTTAAAAGGCGGGGAGGGTAACCCTTCCGGAGGGAAAGAAGTGGGCGAAAGAGCGCTTCGGGTGGGACTCCTCCTCCTCTCCCTGGCCCTCTCCGTGGGGCCCATCCTGGCGGCCTTTGCCTCGGAGGGCTGGAACCTCCGCTCCACCCTCATAGGGGACCTGGGCCCCCTCCAGGACCTGACCTCGGGGGAGAAGGAGCCGGAGGCGGAGGCCGGGGAGCCCCAGTTCCTGGGGGAGGTCACCCGGGACAACCTTCCCCCGCTTCTCCTCACCCTCACCCTCTCCAATCCCTATTCCTTCTCCCTGGGGGTGGAGAACCAGGCCCTGGACGTGTTCTGCCAGGAGGACAACGTGAGGGTGGGGGTGGGCAGCCTGGAGGGCAGGATCCTGGGGCCGGAGTCCAGGGAGAACCTCACCTTCCTGGTGGAGTTCACCCCCGAGGGCTCCAGGCACCTCCTGGAGGGTCACGTGAGGGGCCCCTACCTGGAAGTCATGCTTGAGCTTCGCGGGGACTTCCGGCTGGACCTCTACGGCCTGAAGTTCAGGGTGCCCCAGGAGATGTCCTTCTGGGTCTACGCGGAGGTGAGGGAGTGAGGAGGAGGGAGTTCAACTGGTTCGGGCTCGCGGCCGGCCCCCTCATGATCCTCCTCCCCTTCCTGGGCGCCTGGTGGGAGTTCAGGCTGGGTACGGGGGCGGTGGACCTCTCCTTCTCCCCCTTCAGCTTCAGGCTGGAGGCCCTGGGGGAGCCGGTGCGCTCCACCCTGGTGGGATACGTGTGCCTGGGGGCCTCCCTCACCCTGGTGGTCTCAGGGGTCTTCCTTCTGCTGGCCTCCCTCTACCCCAGGAAGTGGTGGTCGGGAAGGCTGCTGAGGTTCGGGGCCACCAAGCTCCTCTGGATGTGGGTGGGCTTTCTGGTGCTGCTCCTGGCGCTCTCCTTCCTGGGGAACTTCCTGGCGGGGAAATTTTCCGAGCTGCAGGGCTTCAGCCTGCCCTACCTCTCCGGCAGCTCCACCCCCGTTCTGAACGTGGATGACGCGGTCGTCACCCTCCCCCTGAGGATGTCCCTCCGGTGGCCCTTCTTCTTCGCCCTGGCCCCCATGGTGCTGGGGGTCCTCTCCAGGATCTACCACCGCAGGTTCGCGGAGGATTAGCTCAGGCCAGGACTACGGCGATTCCGGCAAAGCCGCAGGCCTGGACTGAACAGGACCTCCGGAAGACCGTACTGATATGGACGGAAAAGCCGCGTTTGTTTTTTCCGTCGCTGTCGGAGCAGGGCCGACCGCTATGGAACAGTCAGAAGTTTTAACCCCTCAATTCGTTTGAAATGCTCGACATTTCTGGTCAGGAGGGTATAGCCGTTCACGAGCGCGGTTGTTCCGATGAAGAGATCCCTGAGAGCCATCGCCCGACCCTTGGCTTCGAGCTCGGTGAGGATCTCACCGGCTCGCTCAGCAACCGCCGCCGTGAAATCAAGAATCACCAACCTCTCCAAGAGCTTCCCCACCGAATTCAAGTTCTGCTCGGCTTTCCTGCTTTTCAAAGCACCGTAATAGAGTTCAAACACGTTGATGCTCGTGGTGGAAAACGTCGCCCCCTCTTCCTCGAGCTCTCTGATGTGCCCAACCGCTGGCTCGTGCCCCCTCAGAACTTCGATGATGACATCCGTGTCTACGCAGATTTTGACCCCCATCTTTGCCACAGCTTCCGGAGGTCCCGTTTTATCCTAAGGACCTCCTCATCGGATAGCTCTAAAGTTCCGGCCAAGTTCGTGATTTTGGGAGGCTTCTGAGTCTCCATAAGGAAACCTATCGCCTCGTCTATGGACACTGGACGCTTCAGATCAGCCTGCAGCTTACCGGCGAGTTCGCACAGCCTCATGTACGTTTTTTCGCTGATCCTGATTGACTTGGCCATTTTTCCGAAATTCGTACATTTTGTGGTATTTAAACACTTCGTGGATTTTAGTCCAGATGGTGGGCTCGTCTAAAAGCAGGACTCGGTTTCATGGCAAGAGCCTTCGTTCCCATGGTGCTGGAGGTCCCCCCGGCGAACCTCCTGCCTTCCCCCCAGCAAGGCCACCTCGTCGGAGCCCCTGCGGGGTCCTGAGCCACGCCGTCGCGGGCCCGAGCAGGCTGGGCCACCGGGGCCCAGTCCCCCCTGAGAACGAATTTATATAGTCAAGACTATTATAGTCGAGACTATATGAAGGATGGAGAATTCCACGACAGGGAGAAGGAGCTGGAGTTCCTGAGACAGAGAGCCGCGTCCCTCTCCCGTGGCGAGCTGATCATCCTTTACGGTAGGAGGAGGGTGGGAAAGACTGAACTGGTGAGGCGATTCCTGCAGGAAGCGGGGGGTGTCTACCTTTACGTGGATTACTGCGAACCGAGGGAGTTGTTGAGGCTCATTTCCAAGGACGTGAGGGAGCAAACGGGAGAATTCGTGGAAGTTGGGGACTGGGACACCTTCTTCGAATGGCTCTCGACCAAGCGGGTGGTGGCGATCGATGAGTTCCAGAGGCTTCACTCCGTGAGCAGGCTGGCCCTCACGAGGCTCCAGAGATGGTGGGACGAGCGGTTGAAGTCGAAACCCCTCATGCTCATCCTCGTGGGATCGTCCATCGGCATGCTTGAAAGGGTGGCGACAGGCCCCTCCGCCCCCCTTTACGGAAGGGCGACCTCCGAGCTCAAGCTTGAACCCTTCCCCTACGCGGAAGTCAGAAGGGTGTTTCGTGAGCTCCCTGAGAGGAGCAGGATCGGGATCTATGGGATCTTCGGCGGCACCCCCCACTATCTCCATTTCGTGGACCCGAAGAAGCCCCTTCTGGAGTGCGTGAGGGAGGCCATCCTGGAAAGGGGCTCGGCACTTTTCGAGGAGCCCCCCTCGCTGCTCAGGATGGAGCTCAAGGAAGCCACGAGGTACAACTCCATTCTCGCCGCCATCTCGAGGGGGAAGCGGACGGTGAAGGAAATCTCCGACACCACCGGTATAGAAGCCAACAAGCTCACGTACTATCTCGAATGCCTGAGGGATTGGCTGGATTTGGTGGAGGTGAGGAAGCCGGTCTTGGGGAAAGAGAAGATGGGGAGATATTACATCAAAGACCATTTCTTCAACTTCTGGTACGTGCACGTCTTCACGAACCGCTCCCGCCTGGAGAGGGGAGAGGTGGAGCCGGTGGTCAAGGAGATAGAGCGGGGCCTCAGCACCTACCTGGGTCCGGTGTTCGAAGACGTGGTCAGGGAGCTGCTCCTCCGGTACAATGGTGGCAGCATAAAGGGGTACCGGCTCTCGTTCGAGGAGATAGGCTCCTGGTGGGACCGCATGGGCAACGAGATAGACCTTTGTGCGGCGGGCAGGGAGGAAGTCCTGCTCGGGGAGGTGAAGTGGGGGGAAAGGGAGATGGGGCGCGAGGTTCTGGACGCCTTGTTTCAGAAGGCGGAAAGGCTGCCGAGAAAATGGAAGAAGAGGTTCCTACTGGTGAGCGCCGGGGGGTTCACCGAGGGATGCAAACGAAGTGCGGAGAGCGAGGGGGTGCTTTGTTTGGATCTCACGGAAATAGCACGCCTTTTCGACCAACTGGAATCCAGACGGCCCACAGCGCTGAAACCGAGCTGAGCCCTGCAACTGAGGGCGGGTTTCAATCCTCCTTTTCGGGGGGCATAAGGGAGGCCAAATCCGGAGGGTTCTGAACAAAAAGTGAGACAGTTTACGAGGCCCGGTCCCAACTCCTCTCCCGGTGTTTACAGTCAGGCCCCTGTCGGTGAGCTGAGGGAGTCTCCTCCTGGCGCATGGCGGGGTCCTCTCCAGGATCTACCGCCGCAGGTTCGCGGAGGATCGGCTCAGCCGCTGATTCTGATTGACTTGGCCATTTTGTGGTATTAACACCCGTAGAAAATTACTTGCGTGTCCAAAGGCCTGGCACTGCGAAGAGGCTTATCATCTCTTCGATGATTCGAAGCGGTATGAGGATGAGCTGGGGTCCGACGGCCAGCGGAGGTTCGGGCAGGGAGGCCTTCTAGCCCATCCTCCTTTCAACCGGGAGGTTGAACCGCTGGCCGGAGCCTGGCGTGATCCGGCCCGAGGCCCCAGCTCTCCCTTCCTTTGAGGCCCTCTATTTAAAGATTACTTTTATCGAAAATAGTAATACCTAAATAGGGGCTGAAGAATAAAGTTAGGATTCCCATGGCGCCGGTGGTGGACTGGAACGAGCTGTGGAGGGTGGTGAGATTGGCTTCTCCCCTGAGGGGGGCGCTGGATGAGTTCGGGTACTGGGAGAGGAGGGCAAGCCGGTTCGACGGGTCCACCATGTGGGGGGAACTCACCGAGAGACAGATGGCGAGGATCGAGCTGAAGCCCGAGTATACGGTGCTGGATGTGGGCGCGGGCACCGGCAGGCTCACGATCCCCATCGCGAAGCGCGTGAGAAGCGTCACCGCGGTGGAGCCCTCCGGGGGTATGCTGGCGCGCCTGAGGGAGAAGATGGAGAGGGAGGGCGTGAAGAACGTCGTGTGTGTGAACAAAAGGTGGGAAGAGGTAGAGCTGGGCTCGGACGTGGGGCCGCACGATTTGGTCATAGCCTCCCACTCACTCGTCATGCTCGACCTGCGGGGGGCCCTGGAGAAGATGAACGCCGCGGCGAAGAGGCGCGTTTATCTCTTCACCTTCGCGGGCCGGATGGGTGGGGAGGGGCTTTGGACGGCGATCTACGGCGAGAAGTACAAGGGGTGGGAAACGCCCGACTACCTCTACGCCTACAACATCCTGCATGACATGGGGATCTACGCCAACGTAGAGATCTTCGATTTCGAGTACGAGGAGAGGTACACCAGCCTGGAGGAGGCGGTGGCCAGATTCAAGGAGGTGCACAGCGTTCCACCTGAAAGGGAGGAAGCCCTGAGGGAGTACCTGTCCGGAATCCTGGTGAGTGAAGGCGGGGCGCTGAGGCAGAAGAGGAGGCGGAAGGTCGCCATGGTATGGTGGAGAAAGGAGGGGTGACGGAGGCCGCGCCCGTCATTCGACGAAGACGAAGCTGAAGCCGTCGAACCTGCCCATCTTCACCTTCATCCCGTAGGCGGCCTCAATCGTTTCCTCGTTTATGACCTCCTCGGGGGCTCCGCACGCGAGGATCTTTCCTGAGTTCAGAACGAGGACCGTGTCCGCGTACCTCAGGGCCAGATTGGGATCGTGCAGCGAGAGGAAGGCCGAAATCCCCTTCTTCTTCACGAGCCCCCTCAGCATCCCCAGGACCAAGTGCGTGTTTTTGAAGTCCAGGTGGGCGGTGGGCTCATCCAGAAGCAGGATCTGGGGTTCTGCGGCAAGGGCTCTGGCGATCAGGATCAGCCTCCTCTCCCCTCCACTCGTTTCCGTGTACGGTCTTTCCGCCAGGTGCTCCATCCCCACCAGCCTGAGGGCCTCCAGGGCCATCTCGACATCCTTTCTGCCGGGGGAGGAGAAGGGACCCAGGTGGGGGGCCCTTCCGAGCAGGACGAACTCCAGGGCCGTGTAGGGGAAGGGGGGCTGATGCTCCTGAGGGACGTAACCCATCCTCTTGGCCACCTCCCTCTCCTCCAGGGTCTGCAGGTCCTCCCTCCCGAGGTAAACCGTGCCGGCGAAAGGCTTCAGGATCCTGTTCAGGCACTTCAGGAGCGTTGACTTCCCCACCCCGTTGGGGCCGAGCAGGACCACCACCTCCTTCCCCTTCAGCTCGAAGCTCACACCCTCCACCACCACCCTCCGCCCGTAACCCGCCCTCAGGTCCCTGACCACTACCTCCATACCCTGCTCGCCCCCCTCCTCATCAGCGCTATGAAAAGGGGTGCGCCCATGACCGTCGTTATGACGGAGATGGGCAGCTCAAACGAGAGGATCGACCTAGCGATGTCATCGGCCGCGATCATGAAGCTCGCCCCCAGGGAGGCGGAGAGGGGAACCAGGACCCTGGTGTTGGAGCTGAAGGCCAGCCTGACCAGGTGAGGAACCAGCAGCCCCACCCAACCTATTATCCCACAAAGGCTCACGCTCAGGGAGGTGAGGAGGGTGGCCAGGGTAAGAAACAGCAGCCTCTCCCTCGCCACCTTCACCCCCAGGGCCCTAGCCTCCTCCTCGCTTAAGGAAAGGACGTTGAGCCTCCAGCTCATCAGGAAGAGGAGGGCGAGGCAGAAGATGAGGGGTGGGGCCACCTGCCCGATCCCCTTCCAGCTGGCCCCGGAGAAGCTTCCCATCATCCAGTAGACTATTCCCGCGAGCACATGCGGATCCACCAGATACTTCACCAGACTGGTCAGGGCCATGAAGAGGGCGGAGAGGATGACGCCCGCCAAGACGAGGTTGATGATGGGCACCTCCCCCCTGACCCTGGCCAGGGTGTAGGCCAGGTAGACGGAGAGGAGGCCGAAGAGGAAGGCCAGGGGCTGGAGCAAGAAGCCCCCGGCGAAGGCAAGGGCGAGGGAGGCCCCGAAGGCCGCGGCCGAGGAGATGCCCAACAGGTAGGGCTCGACCAGGGGGTTCCTGAACATCGCTTGGAGAACGGCCCCGGCCGTGGCCAGGGCCGCCCCCACCATCCCCGCGAGCACTATCCTGGGCATCCTGATCTGGAAGATAACGGCCTCCAGGCTGCGGTCGGTGGGCTGGCCCGTGAGCTTCGCCAGAAAGACGGAGAAAATCTCCCCGGGGGAAATCCTGAGGTAACCGATCCCCACGGAGAGGAAGGCGAGGAGAAAGGGGGAGAGGAGGAGGAAGAAGAGGGCGGAGCCTTTTAGGACCCGCTTACCCGCTAGGGAGGGGAATGCCATAGAACCGCTGACACACCTCGTTGGCTATCTTCTGGAAATCGAGGGGGAGGGAGGGATAGTAGGTCTTCGCGTGCCACAGCAGGAAGAGGTGCGCCCTCACGGGGTGCCAGTTGCTCCCGAGCTCGGGCTCCTCGTAGACCCTGTTGTCCCTGACGGCGCTCACGCTCTGGAACCTCGGGTCCTTCAGGATGTCCGACACGGAGTACTTCCTGGTCTTGGAGTGCCAGCACACCCACACGTTCGGGTTTTTGCTCACTATGAACTCGGCATCCACGGTGGGGTAGGGCTGGGGGAGCTCCCCACCTATGTTGATCCCCCCCGCGAGTTGTATGAAGGCGTGCATGGTGGTGGCGTTCCCGGCTATTCGGGTCATGTCGCCCCAGCTGTAGACGACCTTGATCCTGTTTTCCTCCGGTATCTTGGAGGTCTCCCTGACCACCCTGTCCCGGATCCCCCGGAGGTAGTCGTTGATTTCCTTGGCCCTCTTTTCCTTTCCCAGTAGCTTTCCGAAGTTATCGACCATCTCATAGTACTGGTTGAAGTCCGCGGGCTTGGTCACGGCAAGGATGATTCCGAAGACCGGGATTCCCGCCTGTTCCAGCTTATCCACGATTTCCTTCGGTGTCTCATAGCCGTACCTCCCCGCCGCGTAGTAGGTGATCACAAGATCCGGCTTCAGGGAGACGATGGCCTCCACGTTCGGGTTGGAGGCCGTTCCCACGTCCGGGAGGTTCTCCAGCTTCATTATCTTGGGGAGGATGGGATCAAGCTTCGACCAGGAACCTACCCCCACCACCTTCTCGGCTTCCCCGAAGAGGTAAAACATCTCTAGAGCTTCGGAGTTCAGGGTCACCACCCTTTCCAGCTTCGCCGGTATCTTTATCTCCTTCCCGGCCATGTCCGTTACTATCCTTTCCCCCGCCGGTTGCTCGGAGGATTTGATCAGTACCAAGCTCACCGCTCCGAGCAGGAGGGCGAGGAGAACCGCTACCGCTATTCCCACCCTCGGGTTCATCGGTATTACTAAAACCACCAATATTAATACCTTGCGAAAGTAATAAAAAAAGAGGTACAAGTATGACTAGAATGAGGCTTTCTTTCATCCTGGGATACGGGGCTTCCATGCTTCCCCTCCTCTCAAGAGTGGCGAAGGAGGAAGCCGAGGAGCACGGGTTCGACCACTTGGTGGTGAACGGCGATCTCTCCGGGAGGTACGCGAGGGAGATCGCGGAGTCGGACGCCATTGTCCTGTATGCGCACGAGCTGCCCGGGGACACCGAAGAGGCCCTGGGGGGGAGCAAGGCCCGAATCATAGCGCCCGTATCCGGCTACTACCTGCACCTATCCAGGGGCTCCCCCCCTCTCCTCTCGGAGGTGGAGAGATACTTCAAAACGGGGGGGGAGAAGAACTTCAGGAGCCTGATCCACCTCCTCCTCCGGGGGCTCGGGCTCCCCGTGAAGGTGGAGCCCGTTGAGGAGGTTCCGTGGAGCGGCATATACCACCCCAGGCTCGGGACTTTCAGGGAGCTGGAGGATTACCTCCGGGAGTACGAGCTGAGGGGCCCGACCGTCGGAATCCTCTTCTACAGGAGCCACTGGCTCTACGGCAACGCTAGGTTTGTGGATGACCTCATAAGCTGTCTGGAGGGGGAGGGAATGGGCGTGATTCCCGTGTTCACCTACGGCTTTAGGGATGCGGCCCTCGGGATCCCGGGAAAGGAAGACTCTATAAGGAGGTTCTTCATGAGGAACGGAGAGCCCCTCATAGAGGCGCTNGTGAACACGACCTTCTTCTTCCTGCTGGAGCACGGGGAGTGGGGGAAGAGGAGGTATGCGGAGGTGGAGGGGGTCGAGCTCCTCAAAAGGATGAACGTCCCCGTGATGAACCTGATCCTCTCCCACTACAAGAGCGTGGAGGAGTGGCTGGCGGATCCCCAGGGAGTCGACTACCTCATGCAGGTCTTCAGCGTGGTCATGCCGGAGGTGGACGGGGCGATAGAGCCCGTCTTCCTCGCGGGGGGGAGGGTGGACGGGAATGGCGTGGTCACGTATGAGACCTACGGGCCCCACGCGAGGTACGTCGCCAGAAGGGTGAAAAAGTGGATAGAGCTGAGGAGGAAGCCTCCGAGGGAGAGGAGGATAGCGGTGGTCCTCATAAACCCCCCGTGCAAGGGGCTGGAGGCCAGCGTGGCGGTGGGAATGGGGCTGGACGTTCCGGAGTCGGTGGCCAGGCTGCTCCACAGGCTGGGCGAACTGGGCTACGACGTGGGGGATGCGTCGAAGCTTCCAAGGAACGGGGAGGAACTGATGAGGACGATCATGGAGAGGAAGGCGATAAGCGAGTTCAGGTGGACCTCGGTGGAGGACATCGTGAGGTGCGGGGGTGCGGCGGCTTTCGTCGACGAGCAGACGTATCTGGGGTGGTTCAACGAGCTCCCGGAGGAGGTCAGGGAAAGGATGGTGAGGGACTGGGAGCATCCCTCCGAGGTGCTGAACGGGAGGGTGGACAAGGTCTTCGTCGGGATGGTGCACAACCGCAGGTTCGTCGTCCCCGGCATAAGGTTCGGAAACGTTTTCATAACGCCGCAGCCCAAGTTCGGCTGTGCGGGTCCGGCCTGCGACGGCCAGGTGTGCAGGGTTCTCCATGATCCCACGATATCCCCGCCGCATCAGTGGCTGGCCGTCTACAGGTGGATCACGAGGGTCTTCAAGGCCGACGTGATCATACACTTCGGAACCCACGGGTACCTGGAGTTCAGGCCCGGAAAAGGAGTGGGGTTATCCCCCTCCTGCTGGCCCGAGATCTCGGTGGATGATGTTCCCCACCTGTACGTTTACGTGGTGTCGAACCCCATGGAAGGGGTGATAGCGAAGAGGAGGTCGTACGCCGAGATAGTGGATCACATGTATCCCCCCATGGCCATGGCGGAGGTCCTCGAGGACCTTGAGCTCCTGCTCAACCAGTACTCGAAGGCAAAGCGGAGCGGCGATTTCGTCAGGGCCGAGGTGGCATACAGGGAGATACTGGAGAAGGCGAGAAAGAGCAACATTCCGGTTAGAGGGGACAGTCCGGAGAAGGTGGCGGAGGAGGTGCACAGATACCTCGACATGGTTAGGGGGACCCAGGTAAACCTGGGACTCCATGTCTTCGGCAGTTCGCCCGGTGAGGTCTCGAGGCTCGCGAACTACGCGGTCACCGCGATGGCTTACGATTCCCACAACTTCCCGTCGATAATAAGGACGGTGGCCGATTACCTGGGGCTGGACTACGAGGAGATGAGGGCCAACCCCTCCGGGGTGAACGAGCTGGGCCTGACGAACTCCGAGACCCTTGAGGCTATAAGGAAGGCGGCCGTGAGGGTGGTCGAGGGCCTCCTGAGGAGCCCCGAGCCGAGGGAAGGGCTTCTGGAGGCGGTGAACAAAGAATTGAGGATGGCCTTTGGAGGAGGNGAGGTGGGTGCAGAGGTATGAGCCGAGGTTCAGGCGGGAGGTGGCGAGGAAGGTGGAGGAGGCCTTCCTGAGGGCCCTGGACATCGTCGGGAGGATAAGGGAGAGCGGAGAGGCGGAGTATGAGGGCTTCTTCCGGGGGATGGGCGGGGGATACGTGGAGCCGGGGGCGAGCGGGGCCCTGACCAGGGGGAAAGTGGAGGTGCTACCCACCGGGAGGAACTTCTACGCGGTGGACCCCACCACCCTGCCCACCCCCGCGGCTTGGAGGGTGGGCACGGAGACGGCGGAGAAGCTGCTGAGGTATTACCTGGAGAGGCACGGGAGGTACCCGGAGAGCGCCGGACAGGTCCTGTGGAGCATCGACGGCTACAAGGCGGATGGGGAGCAGCTCGCCCAGATACTCTACCTGCTGGGCGTCAGGCCCGTCTGGCGGCCGGACGGGTCCGTGAAGGGGCTGGAGGTGATTCCCCTGGAGGAGCTGAAGAGGCCGAGGGTGGACTGCGTGATAAACATGAGTGGCATAGTGAGAGACACCCTCCCGAACTACATCCACCTGATAGATGAGGCCGTGACGGAGGTGGCTTCCCTGGACGAGCCACCCGAGCTGAACTACGTGAGGAAGCACTACCTGGAGCACCTTTCGAAGCTCTTGGGGATGGGGAAAGGCGAGGCGGAAGCCCGGGACGCGGCCCTCAGCAGGATCTTCTGCGCCCCCCCGGGAGCCTACGGAACCGGTGTGAACCTGGCCGTGGAGGCATCGGCCTGGAAGAACGATGAGGATCTGGCCAAGACCTGGATACAGTGGACCAGCTACGCCTACTCCAGGAAGCACTTCGGGAAGCCGTCCCCCGAGGGTCTCGTTTTGAGCCTCAGTACCGTTGACCTGGTGAACAGGAACCACATGAGCGACGAGCACGACATCTTCAACTGCTGCTGCTATTTCTCCTTCCACGGGGGGTTCTTCAACGCGGTCAAGGTGCTGACCGGGAGAAGCGACGTGGAGATAGTGACGGTGGACACGAGGGACCTCTCCTCGACCCAGGTCAGGGGAATGAAGGAGGAGATAGAGAGGGTGGTGAGGGCGAAGCTCCTCAACCCGGTGTGGGTGGACGAGATGAAGAAGCACGGGTACAGGGGGGCTAGCGAGTTCTCCAGGAAGATACTGCACCTGTACGGGTGGTCCGCGACGACCAAGCTCGTGGACAAGTGGGTGTTCGATGAGGTCGCCCGAACCTACGTTCTGGACGAGGAGATGAGGAGGTGGTTCGAGGAGCACAACGTTTGGGCCCTGGAGGAGATAGCCAGGAGGCTGGTGGAGGCGGCCGAGAGGGGGCTGTGGAGGCCCTCCGAGGAGATGCTGCAGAGGCTGAGGGAGGTTTACGGCGAGGTGGAGGGGATCCTTGAGGAGTCCATCGGGGAGGGAGAAGTGCAGGGCGGTGCCATCCGGATCTACACCTCCGAGGACGATCGGCACTGGAGGGAGAGGGCGGAGGAGGTGGAGAGGGTCCTCAGCACGCTGAAGAAGGGGGGTTGAATGGAGAGAAGGAACGTCCTCCCCTTCACCGCCGTGGTGGGCCAGGAGAAGGCCAAGCTGGCCCTTCTGGTGGCCGCGGTGAATCCAGCCGTCGGGGGAGTCCTCCTGAGCGGGGACAAGGGGACGGGGAAGACCACCCTGGTGAGGGCCCTGGCGGATCTCCTCCCCGAGATAGAGGTGGTCGCGGACTGCCCCTTCGGCTGCAACCCGGGGGACCCGCTGGAGATGTGCGACTCCTGCCACCGGAGGATGGAGAACGGCGGGAAGCTGGAGGTGAGGAGGAGGAAGATGAGGGTGGTCGACCTGCCCCTCAGCATAACGGTGGACAGGCTCGTCGGGACCCTCGACATAAAGAGGGCCCTGAGGGAGGGGATAAGGGCCCTCCAGCCCGGGCTCCTGGCGGAGGCCAACAGGAACATCCTCTACATAGACGAGGTGAACCTCCTGGAGGACTACGTGGCGGATGTCCTGCTGGACTGCGCCGCCACGGGGTGGAACGTGGTGGAGAGGGAGGGAGCATCCGTCAGGCATCCCGCGAGGTTCATACTGGTGGGGAGCATGAACCCGGAGGAGGGGGAGCTGCGTCCGCAGATCCTCGACAGGTTCGGCCTCTCCGTCGGAATAGAGGCCCCCCTGGACCCCGAAACGAGGATGGAGGTGGTGAGGAGGGTGGAGGAGTTCCAGTCGGACCCGCTCTCCTTCGCCGAGAGGTACAGGCCCCAGCAGGAGGAGCTGAGGAGGAGAATCGCCGAGGCGAGGGAGACGGTGAGGGAGGTAGCCGTTCCGGAGGATCTTCTCCAGCTGCTGGCGAAGTCGGTGGTGGAGATGGGGATAAGGACCCACAGGGCCGAGATAGTCACGGTGAGGGCGGCGAAGGCCATAGCCGCTTTGGACGGGAGAAGAACCGTGAACCTGGAGAACCTGAAGAAGGCCATGGAGCTGGCCCTGCCGCACAGGATCAGGTCGAGGCCCTTCGAGCCTCCCCAGCCGCCCAGGCCCCGGAATCAAAGCCCCCAGGAGGAAGGCAGAGGGGAAGACAGCCAAAGGCGAGGGGGAGAGCGGGAGGGGGGGAGGGCCATGAGCAGCAGCGCGGTCCCCCCCTCGCCGGGAGACGGGGAGGAGAAGTTCGAGGCCGAGGAAGTGGGGATGGAGAGGGAGAAAGCGCTCAGGCTCAGGGAGGAGTTTCGGCAGGGGAGGGGATCCAGGGGCGTGAGGACGACGGTGGTGGACCACCCGCACGGGGTCCCCATCTCCTACCTCCCGCCCAGGCGTGACCCCCGGGACATAGACCCCACGGCGACCATAGTCAGCGCGGCCCTGAGGGGGAGTCAGGCCGTGGAGGAGGAGGACTTGAGGGTGAGGGTGAGGAGGGCCAGGGCCAAGAGGCTCTGCGCCATACTGCTGGATTCCAGCGGGAGCATGGCCGCGATGAGGAGGATAGGGGTGGCCAAGGGAGTAGCCATGAACTTCGTGAAGAACGCCTACGTGAAGAGGGACGAGCTGGCGCTGATCTGTTTCAGGGGGGCCAGAAGCGAGGTGCTCTCCCCCCCGACCAGGAGGTACCAGGAGGTCCTGGGGATGCTGGACGGGGTGAAGACGGGGGGGAGGACGCCGCTCCCCTCTGCCCTGCACGACCTGGCCGCCATGGCGAAGATCTTCAGGGGAAAGCACAGGAACGCGGTGGTGACCGGGATCCTGGTGACGGACGGAAAGGCGAACGTTTCGATGGGGGGAAACGTGAGGGAGGAGGTGGAGAGGCTGTGCAGGGTGCTGAGGAGGATGGGGGTCAGGCTTGAGGTGTACGACACGAGAGTTCCGGAGGTGATAGACCCGGCTCCCTCCTTCATAGACCTGATAGCGGAGCTGGCGGAGGCCGAGGTGCGCAGGGTCTAGGGTCCTCCGACCATGGCGATCCCACCGATCCTCGCGCACCTGCTGCTCCGCTACTCCCGCTCCCTTCTTCTCTTGCTGGCGACGACCTTCATTGGGGTTTTCTTGGCCGACGTTCTCTTCTCCAAGGGCCTGCACAGGAAAATCGGGAGGCCCCTCAGCCCTCTGCTGAGGGCTGCCAGGTTGCCCGAGAAGCTCTCCGTTCCGATGATAATCGGAATGATAGACTTTCGGGCGGAGCACGCCATGGTCTCCTCCCTCGCCAGCAACAAGGCCTTAAGCCACGGGGAGGTGGTTTGCTACAGTCTCGTGTCGCTACCCTTCGGGGGATCGAGGGCGATGATCCAGTACGTGCTGCCGGTGGCCGTGGCAGGGTTGGGCCTCACCGTCGGCGCGATATACGTTTCCCTGCTGGTTCTGGGCCTCTTCGTTGGGATGGTCATGGGCGTGGTGGGCGGGAGAATTTTTCTCAAGGGGGGGAGGGACAT
The DNA here is from genome assembly GCA_004347925.1 of Hadesarchaea archaeon. GTDB lineage: Archaea > Hadarchaeota > Hadarchaeia > Hadarchaeales > WYZ-LMO6 > WYZ-LMO6. The sequence goes on along the minus strand of QNVD01000094.1, from coordinate 826 downwards.
AGCCCTAGGGAACGGAGTGAGGGGCAGGAGGGCCGGCGGAAAGGTAGACCTCCGGAAGTCCCTGGCGAGGGCGGCATCCATGACGAAGGGTGTGGGAATAAGGTACGTGATGGTGGTGGTGGTGCTTTGCCTCCTCCTTTACTTCGGAGTGTTTGAGCACCTGAAAAGCCTGTCCGCACCCCTGGCGAGGGCCTTTCTGGTGAGCCCAGCCTCCCTGCCGATCACCATCACCTACGCGATCAATCCCACGGCCGCCATCCTGATGGCGGGCGAGTCCATAAAGGAAGGAATAGTGGTGTGGAAGGAGGCACTGATCGCCCTCCTGGTGGGGAGGATAATTTTTGTCATGATATCCGAGTTCCCCCGGCACAGCTTCCCCTTCTACGTTTCCATGTACAGACCAAGGCTGGCCCTGAAGCTGACGCTTGCCCTGATCCTTCAAGTCTTCGTTTCCACCCCCCTTTTGGTGCTGGCGGTTAGGCTTCTGCCGGTGGCCTGAAGGGGCCCTCGGCCATTGCCGGTTTGCCCAGGCAGCGCCGGTCTTGAGGTAGCAGGTGTGATCTCCCGACCGGATCTCGGTTCCAGAATCACGAAAAGGAGGGGCTACTCCACGAGGATCAGGTGGTTCTCCAGGTCTATCTTCCTGATCTTCCCCCTCACCCTTTCCCTCTCCCCCAGCAGGGTGGTGACCACGTACCCGTCCCCCTCCTCCTCCATCAGGGCCACGTCCCTGATCTCCCTCTTCCCCGACCTGACTGTTCCTATGCACATCCTCCCTCCCCCAGCAGGAAGTCCAGCAGGCGCCCGGCCTCCCCCCACACCTTCC
>QNVD01000093.1 GCA_004347925.1 Hadesarchaea archaeon | reverse complement strand
TACCCGCCAGGGAGGAGATGGTGGAGGCGGCCTTGGAGCTGGCCTCGGTCCTGAGGGGGGAGGGGGTGAGCACGGAGGCGGAGCTGATGGGGAGGAGCCTGGGCAAGGCGCTCGCCCACGTCAGCGCCAGGGGGATTAGGTACGCGGTGATCTTGGGGCCCCGGGAGTTCGCGGGTGGGAGGGTGACGGTGAGGGATATGGAGACGGGGGAGCAGAGGGAGGTGGGGGTGAGGGAGCTGGCTGGCTGGCTCAGGAGAACCTGTAGCCCAGGCTCCTGAAGATCTCCTTCATCCTCAGGGAATCCTGCTCCAGTACGGGGCTCTCGCTTATGAGGGTGATCTCGACCTTCCTCCTCAGGATCTCCCTGGCAAGGGGCTCGAAGGGTGGCTGGTCGGAGGAGAGTTCCAGGTGGTGTTTCTCGTTCCCTCTCCCCTCCCCCACCGGGGAGAACTCCACCCCGGTGAAGTGGGTGTGGAGGTGCCTGAGCCCCAGCCCCTTCAGGGCCTCGAACACCTCCGCATAGTCCAGCCTCCCCCCCTCCCTGGCGTAGAGGTGGGCCCAGTCCACCACCGGGACGCACCCCTCCACCCTCCTGCAGATCTCCACCACCTCCTGCAGGGTCCCGAAGCTCCTCTGCTTTCCCGTGGTCTCCAGGCCAAGCCTCACCTCATCCCATCCCCTCCTCTCCATTTCCCTCCTCATCCTCAGGCAGGCCTCCCCCACCCTCTCCAGGGCCTCCTCCGGGCTGAGCCTCCCGTAGAAGCCGGGGTGGAAGGTGGCCACCCCCGCTCCCATCCTGCTGGCCCTCTCCACGGACTGCAGGATCCTCCTCTCGGAGGCCCTCACCTTCCCGGGCTCGGGGGAGCAGAGGTTCACGAAGTAGGGGCAGTGCACGGAGAGCCTTATTCCCAGCCTCTCGGCCTCCCTCCCCACCTCCTCCGCCATCTCCGGGCTCATGGCCACCCCCCTCACGAATTGGACCTCCATGGCGTTCAGGCCCACCCCCGCCAGGTACCGGAGGGCCCCCAGCGTGCTCTTCTCGGGAGCCCCGGCGGGAACCCCCGCGGGCCCCAGGAAGATCTTCATCCAAGGAAACCGGGAGGGGGAAGGATTTAGGCCTTCCTCAGGAGGGGTTTTCCTCGAGATGATTGAAAGGGCTCCTTTCCTTCGGCTGGCCGGGCGTGGTGAGAAGGGGGAAAGATGAGGTGCCGACTGCTGGTCCAGCCGGCCCAGCGGGTGCCATCCCTTTTCCCCTGGAGCCGGCGGGATGCGGACTCCAGCGTCGGCGGGAGCAGCCGGAGGGTCCTTTCCACCTGGTAAAAACGGGAACCCATCTAGTTCGAGTAAAACCTCAATAGGACCCGGTCGCGGCGGGTCCCCGTTAAACCCTCTCCAGAACCCTTATCCCTAGCTTTTTGGCAACCCCGATCTGCTGCTGGTCCAGCGAGGCGAGGGGACAGTGAAGCTTCTCGGCCAGTGAGAGGAAGAGGGCGTCGTACACCGTTATCCCGTGGTCCAGCCCGATCTGGAAGGCCCTCTCCAGCAGCTCCAGCTGGGGGTGTAGCTTCAGGGCACCCGAGAGCTCCCGGAGGGCCTGGAGGACGGGGCTGAGTTCCTCCTTCTTGAGCGCTCCCTTCCTCCTCGCGGTGAGGACGGAATTGAAGGCCTCCTTGAGGGCGAGCTCCAGGCTCACGGGCTCTTCCCTCAGGATTTCCCCTATTTTTTCCCAGCCTTCCTCCTTCAGGATGAAGGAAACGAGGACGGAGGTATCAGTGACCATCACGGCTTTCCCTCACCATCCGGGAAGCGAGTCCCCTGGGTCGGGTGGGAAGGGGCCTGAGGATCTCTTCGGCCCGCCCCACCGCCTCCTTCCGTTTCTCCTTTTCGATTCTCTCCCTGAGGAACTCCCTTATCTCCTCCGACCACTTGACCTCTTTTCTGAGCCTCTCCATTTCCCTCTTCACCTCGTCCGGCACCTTTACTGAGATTACAGCCATTCATATCAATAGGTATAACAAATATTAATACTTTTGGTAATACAATTTAAGTTCTCGGAGGGAGGAGGGAAGGGAAAACCTAAAATTGGCGGCCCTCCATCTCAAGCTCGAGCGGAGGGATTTGATGGCCAAGAAGAAGGCTGCCAAGAAGAAGGCCGAGAAAAAGGAGGGGACCACCACCTCCGGCTGCTGTCGCTGAATCCCCGATTCCAACCCCTTTCCTTTTTTTCCCACCACCGGAAGAGAAAGGATGCTCAGCAGGCTGAAGAGGAGGGTGGAGGAGGGGGTGGCCCCCCTGGCCCTGGCCCTGGCCAGGAGGGGGGTGACGCCCAACCTACTCACGCTGGTGGGCCTGGGAGTGGGCCTGCTCTCCGCCTCCCTCTTCGCCTTGGGGGAGCCCCTTTGGGGAGGGCTGCTCCTCCTGGTCTGCGGCTTCTTCGACCTCCTGGACGGGGCGGTGGCCAGGAGGGGGGGAGGGGAGACGGCCTTCGGGGGGGTCCTGGACTCGGTGGTGGACAGGTACGTGGACTTCCTGGTGCTCCTGGCCATCGTCTGGGGGGGTCTGGCTGAGGCCTTCGGGATCTCCGGGCTGGTGTGGGGAGG
>QNVD01000092.1 GCA_004347925.1 Hadesarchaea archaeon | reverse complement strand
CTGGAGGTGGAGAGGAGGATGGCGCTGGCCACCAGCGTGGGGGGGGAGAGGCTCCCGGACGCCATAAACGACGCCTGCCTCACCTGGTTCCTCCCGGGGAAGTCCCTCTCCTTCAGGCTGCTGGTGGAGGGGGAGCCCCTCTACGAGACCAGGGGAGACGGCCTGGTGGTCTCCACCCCCACCGGCAGCACCGGCCACTCCCTCTCCGCCGGCGGCCCCGTGGTGGAGCCAGGGATGGAGGCCCTGGTGCTCTCCCCCCTCTGTGTCTTCCCCCACCTGCCACCCATGGTGATCCCCAGCTCCAGGAAGGTGGAGGTGGAGGTGACGAGGGCGGACAACCTCGCCTCCGTGGTGGTGGACGGGCAGTTCCTGAGGAAGGTGGAGCCCGGGCAGAGAATCCTCTTCTTCCGATCGGAGAAGCCCGTGTCCTTCTTCAGGTGGAGGGGGAACTTTTACGGGAGGCTGAGGGAGAGGATATGGTGAGGAAGGTGTACGTCCTGGACACCTCCGCCCTGATAGGGGGCTTCTCCCCGGGGAAGGAGGAGGCCGAACAGGTTACCGTACCCTCGGTTTGGGAGGAGCTGAGGGAGGGGCTGTCCCGCTCCAGGCTGGAGGCCGGGGTGCTCGGGAAGAAGGTGAGGATAGTGGAGTCCCCCCCGGAGGAGGTGGAGGAGGTGAAGAGGCTGGTAAGGAAAACGGGGGACAGGCTCTCCAGGACGGACGAGGAGCTGCTGGCCCTGGCCCTCTCCCTGAGGAAGGAGGGGAGGGAGGTGGAGGTGATCACGGACGACTACGGCATCCAGAACCTGGCCTCCCTGATGGGGATCCCCCATCGCGGCCTGCTGATGCCGGGGATAAGGAGGGTGCTCCGCTGGTCCAAGGTCTGCCCGGCCTGCGGGAGGAAGTACCCGGTGAAGACCCTCCGCTGCCCCTCCTGCGGGTCGGAGCTGAGGAGGGTGGGGAGGGAGTAGGATGTGGAGGAGGAAGGAGAGGGAAACGCTGAGGCTGCTGCAACTGCACTCGGAGGCGGTTCTGGCGGCGGTGAGGAAGTTCGAGGAGCTGATCCAGGCCTTCTCCTCCTTCGAGTGGGAGAAGGCCTGCGGCCTGGGTAGGGAGGTCACCATGCTGGAGAGCCAGGCCGACGACAGGCTGGGGAAGTTCAACCGCGCCCTGGCCGGGGGGGCCTTCCTTCCCGCCTACCGGGGGGATCTGGCCAGGCTGGGGGCGCAGGTGGACAACGTGGCCGACGTGACGGAGGAGGTGAGCAGGACCCTCCTCAGCCGGGAGAGGACCTGGGTGGTGATGAGGAGGGAGAGGAGGAGGACGGAGGGCCTGCGGGAGGGGATGGTCAAGATGGGGGAGCTGGCCACCAAGTGCGTGGAGGCCCTGCACTCCTCCGTGAGGACCCTCACCTCCAACATGGACCTGGCGGAAACCCAGGCGAAGGAGGTGGGGAGGAGGGAGCACGAATCGGACCTCATAGAGCAGGGGCTGATCGTGGACCTCTACGAGAGGGAGAGGGAGCTGGACCCGGTGACGGTCATGCAGCTGGACCAGATCATCCACGGGATAGGGGACATCTCCGATCAGGCGGAGGAGGCCAGCCACCTCCTCCTCATCCTCATCTACGGCCTGAGGGCCTGAGCTCAGAGGAAGTAGAGGGCGTAGAGGAGGGCTCCCAGCAGGAAGGAGAGGAGGGGGCAGAGGACCCAGATCAGAACCAGCCTCCTCACCCTCTCCCCCCTCACCGTGGAGGCGTCCATGGCGAGGCCAGCCCCCACCACGCCGCTGACGATGGCGTGGCTCATGGAAACGGGAAGACCGTACTGGGTGAGGAGGTGCACGCTCAGGGAGGCGCCCAGCTGGGAGGCTATGGCGCTGGTGGGGGAGAGGGGGGCCAGGCCGCTGCCCACCGTTCTCACCACCCCCTCCCCGAGCGCGAAGGCCCCCGCCACCACCAGCACGGCCCCCGCCAGCGCCATGGTGCGCAGGAAGGGGGGGGNGAGCTCCCCTCCCCTGCTGGCGAAGAACCCCCCTATCACCGTCCCCAGCCCGTTGGCCCCCATCACGTAGGCCATGTAGCAGCCGCTCGCCAGCACCCCCAGGGAGAAGAGGAGGTTCAGGCGGGAGGGGTTCTTCACCGCCAGGAAGAGGCGGCGGAAGAGGGAACAGAGGAGGAAGGAGAGGAGCAGGGAGAGGAGGGGGGTGAAGCACCAGGCCAGGAGGACCTGGAGCACCTTCCCCGTCCTCATCCCCACCTCCGCGGCTCCGGCCAGGAATCCCCCCGCCAGCCCACCCCCCAGCATCCCCCCCACGATCACCTGGTGGGTGGAGAGGGGCATCCCGTACCAGGCGCTGAGGAGCACCACCAGGCCCGAGAAGAGGAGGACCAGGGAGAGGGGCAGGGGATGCTCCTGAAAGAGGGGTCCCGAGACCATCTCCCTCCCCACCGGCTCCACCAGCTTTCCCCCCTCCGCCACCGCCCCCAGCAGGAGGAAGAGGGCGAAGAGGAGGACGGCCCTCCGGTAGGGGAGGATCCTGGCCCCCACCGCCGTTCCCATGGCGTCCGCGGTGTCGCTGGCCCCCATCCCCGCCGCCAGCAG
>QNVD01000091.1 GCA_004347925.1 Hadesarchaea archaeon | reverse complement strand
GGAGGGGTGGAGGGCGGGGGTGAGCGGCTGGGCCCCGCCGCCCTCCAGGGAGGTTTCCCTCGGCTACCTGGAGCCCGGAGTTCCCGGCTCCGCCGAGGTGGGCTGGCTGGGCATCTGCGTGTCCCGGCTGGAGGTGGTGGTGAGGGAGGAGGGAAGGGTGACGGTCTCGGCCTGGGAGTCGGAGGACTTCCCGGTCCCCCCGCCGCCCGAGGTGGTGCCCTACAGGTACTTCTGCCTGGAGCTGGGGCCCTCCTCCCCGGCCCTCTCCCACGCGGTGGTGAGGGTGAGGGTGAGCCGCTCCTGGGTGAGGGAGGAGAGGATAGACGTGAGGACCATAGGGGTGAGGAGGCTCCCCTCGCAGGAGCTCGCGCTGGAGGAGGTGGGGAGGGACGGGCAGTACCTCTACTTCCAGTTCAGGACGGAGGAGCTGGGCACCTTCCTCCTCTTCGGGCAGAGGGTGAGGCAGCCCCCCTCCCCCCCCGTGGCGCTCCTCCCCACCTTCGAGGTCCCCGCCGCCCCCTCCTCCCTCCTGCTGCTCCTGCTCTTCCTCGGCATGATCCTGGCGGCGGCGGGCTTCTCCCTCTACCAGGCGAGCTGGTCCTTCAGGTACGGGAGGATGGTGGGCCTCCTCAGGAGGGCCACGAGGCCGGAGCGCAGGAGGGCGGTGAGGGAGAGGGTGAGGCTGACCAGGAGGCAGAGGGAGAGCCTGGCCAGGATGTCCCTCCTCCTTCGCCGCGCCGCCCTCCCGCCGGTGGTCCCCGTGCGCAGGCGCCTGGCCAAGCCCGAGAGGGTGGCGGTGGAGGCGCTGGAGAGGTTCATCAGGGAGAGGAGGAGGGCGGCGGGCCTGGCCCCGGAGGAGGTGGAGAGGCTCAGGAGGAGGGCCAGGAAGGAGCTGGCCTCCTGGAGGACCCTCCAGAGGGTGGTGGAGAGGAAGAGGAGGGAGGTCCTGAGGCGCAGGAGGGTCAGAGGCTCTTCAGGTGCTCGGAGAGGAAGGAGGCGAGCTTCTTGAGCTCCTTGGCGGCCCTGGCCCTGGGCCGGTACTTCACCACCGGGATGCCCGCCGCCGTGGACTCCCTCACCCTCCTGTCCTCGGGGATCACCCCTATCACCGGCCAGCCCAGGGCCTCCCTTATCTCCCCCAGCGAGAGCTCGAAGGGCTCCCCCGCCACCCTGTTCACCACCACCCCCAGGATGGGGATCCGGTACTTCTCCGCCGCCCTGAAGGTCTTGAGGGTGCTGGCGATGGTGGGGACGTAGGGGTTGGTCACGATGATCATCCCGGTGCAGGCCTTCAGGGCGGCCACCACCTCGCTCCCTATGCCGGGTGCGGAGTCCAGCAGGATGAGCTCGTAGTCCCTCTTCAGGGGGGAGAGGAGCTCCCTCAGGTCCACCGGACGCACCTCGTCCTCGTAGGCTATGGAGCCCAGCACCATGGGCACCCCCTGGATGTGGAGGACGGCTTCCCTGATGGGCAGGCCGGAGGAGATCACGTCGTGGATGGTGACCTTGGGGGTGAGTTCCCCGAAGTGCAGGCCCAGGTTGGGGGCCCCCAGGTTGGCGTCCACGGCCAGGACCTTCCTCTTCAGGTCCACCAGGCTTGAGGCCAGGTTGGAGACCACCGTGGTCTTCCCCACCCCCCCCTTGCAGGAGAAGACCCCTATCACCCTGGCCTCCCTGGGCCTGATCTCCACCCCCCTCTCCTTCCTCTTGGGCTTGAGGAGGGCGGGGAGCCTCTTCTTGGTCCTCCCGGGCACCTTTCCCCTTTCTCCCCGGCGTAAATATAGCCCGCCGGGGGGAAGGTATTTTGGGAGGAAAGGAGGAAGGGAGGAGGCATGAGGGAGAGGATCTCGCTGGACCTGGACGGCACCCTGGTGGACATGAGCTTCGCCAACAGGGTTTGGCTGGAGGAGATACCCAGGCTCTACTCCCTCAGGCACGGCCTTCCCCTGGAGGAGGCCAGGAGGGTGGTGAAGGCGGAGTACGACAGGGTGGGGGACGGGAGGCTGGAGTGGTACGACCTGCGCTACTGGCTGGGGAGGTTCGACCTGAGGGTGGAGCCGGAGGAACTCTTCGAGAGGTGCAGGGAGGCGGTGAGGGCCTACCCCGAGGTTCCGGGGGTGCTGGAGGAGCTGAGGGGGGAGGGATACGGTCTCATCCTCCTCACCAACGCCCCCAGGGAGTTCGCCTCCTTCCAGCTCAGGGTGCTGAACCTGGAGGGCTACTTCGACCGGATCTTCTCCTCCTTCTCCGACTTCAGGAAGATCAAGCGCTCGGAGGACACCTACCGCACCATCCTGGAGCTCTGCGGGCTCTCCCCCTCCCAGCTGGTCCATGTGGGCGACCACTTCGAGCACGACTATCTGGTTCCCCGCAGGCTGGGGATAAGGGCCTTCTACCTGGACAGGAGGGGGAGGATGGAGGGGGACTTCGTGCTCAGGGACCTGAGGGAGCTGAAGGGGAAGCTGGAGAACGGATCGGGATAGGTGGGAGGTTGAGGGCGAGGGCCCACGTGTACGTGAGCGGGAGGGTGCAGGGGGTCTTCTTCAGGTACAGGACCAGCGAGCTGGCGGAGAGGCTCGGGGTGGGGGGATGGGTGAGGAACCTGCCGGACGGGAGGGTGGAGGCGGTGTTCGAGGGGGAGAGGGAAAAGGTGGAGGAGATGGTGGAGT
>QNVD01000090.1 GCA_004347925.1 Hadesarchaea archaeon | reverse complement strand
GGGGGAGAGGAGGAGGGGGCAGGTGCTGGACGCCAGGGAGGGAATGGCGGTGGTGCAGGTCTACGAGGGGACGGGGGGAATAGACACCTCCAGGACGAGGGTGAGGTTCACGGGGGAGACGCTGAAGTTCGGGGTGGGGATGGACCTGGTGGGGAGGATCTTCAACGGGAGGGGGGAGCCCATAGACGGGGGGCCCAAGCCCATCCCGGAGGAGGAGAGGGACGTGCACGGCGCCCCCCTGAATCCGGCCTCCAGGGAGTACCCCTCGGAGTTCATCGAAACGGGCATCTCGGCCATAGACGGGATGAACACCCTGGTCAGGGGGCAGAAGCTCCCCATCTTCTCGGGATCCGGCCTCCCCCACAACGAGCTGGCCGCCCAGGTGGCCAGGCAGGCGAAGGTGAGGGGGGAGGGGGAGAGGTTCGCGGTGGTCTTCTGCGGCATGGGGATCACCCACGAGGACGCCTCCTTCTTCATCAAGGAGTTCGAGAGGACGGGTGCCCTGGAGAGGGCGGTGGTCTTCCTCAACCTGGCCAGCGACCCGGCCATCGAGCGCATCCTCACCCCCAGGCTGGGCCTCACCACGGCCGAGTACCTGGCCTTCTCCCAGGGGATGCACGTGCTGGTGATCCTCCTGGACATGACCAACTACGCGGAGGCCCTGAGGGAGCTCTCCGCCGCCAGGAACGAGGTCCCGGGGAGGAGGGGGTATCCCGGATACATGTACACCGACCTGGCCACCATCTACGAGAGGGCCGGGAGGGTGAGGGGGAAGAGGGGGTCGGTCACCCAGATGCCCATCCTCACCATGCCAGGCGACGACCTCACCCACCCCGTGCCCGACCTCTCCGGGTACATCACGGAGGGGCAGCTGGTGATGGAGAGGGAGCTGCACCGGAAGGGCATCTACCCCCCGATAAACGTCCTGCCCTCCCTCTCCAGGCTCATGAAGGACGGGATAGGGAAGGGAAAGACCAGGGAGGACCACTCGGACGTCTCCAACCAGCTCTACGCCGCCTACGCGGAGGGAAGGGACCTGAGGGCCCTAGTGGCGGTGGTGGGGGAGGAGGCCCTCACGGAGAGGGACAGGAAGTACCTGGAGTTCGCGGACGCCTTCGAGCGCAGGTTCGTGAACCAGGGGAGGGACGAGGACCGCCCCATAGAGAAGACCCTGGACCTGGGGTGGGAGCTCCTCAGCATGCTCCCGGAGGACGAGCTCACCAGGGTGGATCCCAGGTTCCTTTCCAAGTACCTGAAGAAGTCGAAGTGATCACCCCAGCAGGGGGAGGAGGGAGAGGAGGGAGAGGAGCCCCAGCACCAGGAGGAGGGAGAGGAAGAGGCGCTGGAGCCCGAAGACCCTCAGGGCCCTCCTGGTCACCAGGTAGACCGCCAGGGAGGAGGCGAAGTAGAACCAGAGGACGGAGGGGATCAGCACCTCCCTCCCCACCCCCGCCAGCAGGAGGAGGAAGGCCAGGAGCCCCGCAGTCACGGTCACCAGGGAGAAGGGGTAGAAGAGGAGGAGCAGGGGCAGGAGCCTTCCGGAGGCCCTCATGGCAGGAAGAGGTAGTAGGTGGTGGTGGGGAGCCTCCTCCTCACCTCCCTCAGCTCCGGGCGGTAGATCACCAGCTCCTCCCCCTCCACCTTTTTCCCCAGCAGGGCGGCCACCGCCCTGGCCTCCGCCCCTCCCCTGATCCTCACCGCCCCCCTCCCCAGGCCCGGATCCAGGGCCAGGAGGATGGGGAGCCTCAGCCCCTCCCTCTCCCCCTCCGGTACCAGGGAGGCCAGCAGCTCCAGCTCCTCCCTCCTGAAGGGGTGGAAGCCCCCGTTGGTGAGGGGAACCCCCGGCCTCCCCGAGGAGAGGGCCTCCGCGAGGGAGATCCTCTCCCTGGGGAAGGGGGAGTTGAGCCTGGCCAGCTCAGCCTTCAGGAACTCCTCCAGCCTCCTCCCTCCTCTCCAGCAGGGCCTTGATCCTCTTCAGCCTGAAGAAGTGCTCCCTCTCCATCTCGTCCAGCCTCATGGCTATGAACTTCAGGGCGGCCTCCAGCCTGGGGATGAGGATGTACTCCAGGGCGTTCACCCTCCTCCTGGTCCTCTCCAGCTCCCCCGCCAGGGCCCTGGCCGTCTCCTCCAGCTCGGCCACCTCCACCAGCAGCTTCAGGGCCCTCTCGAACTCCTCCGAGGCCCTGTCCAGCAAGGAGGGGGAGAGGAGGGAGTAGCCCCTCCCCAGGGAGGTGCGGACGGTTTCCCCCACCTCCGCCACGGGGACGGGGACCCCCATCACGTACCTGACGGAGGTCTCCAGGAAGACCCCCTTCCTGGCCTCCCTGGCCGCCTGCTCCGTCTCCAGCGTCCCCCAGGAGGCCAGGCAGAGGGAGAGCTGGGAGTGGGCCCTGGCCAGCTGCTCGAAGGCCTTCTCCCTGGCCTCGTAGATCCTCCTCAGCACCTCGAAGAACTCCATCACCAGCGCATCCATCTTCTCCCTCAGGAGGTCGTGCCCCTTCCTGGCCAGGGCTATCCTCCTCCTGAGCCTGAGGAGACCCATCCTGGTGGGGGAAACGGCCATCATTCCTCCTCCCTCCTCACCACCACCTCCGCCCCCACCGTCCTCCTCACCATCTCCTCCAGCTCGTCCCTCTCGGGGCGGTAGCCCGTCCTGTCGGGGATCCTCAGC
>QNVD01000009.1 GCA_004347925.1 Hadesarchaea archaeon | reverse complement strand
ACCCTGAAGCCCCCCACCCTCTCCAGCCTGGTGATCACGTCCTCAGCCGCCTGGTAGGTTCCCACGTTCCCCACCACCACATCCGCCTCCNCCTCCCCCAGCATCCTCCTGGTGGCCTCCAGCACGGCGGAGTTGTGGAAGTGGGCCACGTCGGTGACCAGAACGTTCACGTACCTGTCCAGCTTCTTCGCCCTCTCCAGATCGAAGGGGGAAACGGCCGCCGCGCAGAGGAGCTGCCCCTCCTCGTCCCTGGCCGCCTCCGGGTACCTACCCCTGAGCATGATGTCCTTGAAGGTGATGAGGCCCCTGAGGTTCCCCTCCCGGTCCACGATGGGGAGCTTCTCTATCTTGTGCCGGTGCAGCAGCTCCTTCGCCTCCTCCAGGGTTATCCCCTCCGGGGCCGTGATCACCTCCCTGGTCATCACGCTCTCCACCCTGAACTCGGGGTTGGCGAAGCGCACGTCCCTTCCCGTGAGGATCCCCACCAGCTTCCCCCCCTTCACCACGGGGAGGCCGGAGATCCTGTGGCTCTCCATCAGCTTCATNGCCTCCCCCACCGTCTGTTCGGGCTCCACCGTCACCACCTCCCTTATCACCAGCGACTCGGCCCGCTTCACCTTCTTGGCCATCTCCACCTGCTCCTCCACGCTGCAGTTCCGGTGGAGCACCCCCACCCCTCCCTCCCTGGCCATGGCTATGGCCATCTCCGTCTCCGTGACGGTGTCCATGGGGGAGGAGGCCAGCGGGATGTTGAGGGAGTAGTTCGTGGTGAACCTGGTTCTGATGTCTATCTCCGAGGGCTCCACCGCCAGGCCAGGAAGGAGGATGAGGTCGTGGAAGGTGAAGGCCAGCTCCGCCCCCGCCACCTTCCTCCTGAAGCCTCCCTCCAGCATCCTTCCACCGCCTAAAGGGGAAGAGGGGTAGTTTAACCCTATCGGGGGGCCGGGGGGCCTCCCCCGAACTCCCTCAGGAGGGCCTCCACCTCCCTCCTCACCCTCTCCACCTCCACCACCACCACTCCCTCCCCGGGCTGCCCGTACAGCACCACGGTTCCGGGGGGGGACTTCACCACCGCGGCCAGCGTGGCCAGATCCTCCTCACCCTCCACCACGATCTTCAGGGGAGGGGGGAGGTCGAAGGCCTCCCACAGCTCCCTGGAGAGGACGGCGGGGGGGTTGACCACCCTCCTCTCCGGCAGGTCCAGCTCCTCCAACCTCCTCCTCTCCTCTCCGGAGAGGGGGGAGCGGAGGGTTTTGAAATCCACCACGCACACATCGGGCCTCACCCCCTCCTCCAGCAGGGTGGCGGTGACCCTGTCCCCCACCGTCACGATCCTGACCGGCCTCAGGGACCTCACGTACCCCAGGGCCTCCCGCATGTCGGGGAAGACCCTCCCCCAGGGCTTCTTCAGCCTATCCCTCAGGTGCTCGGGAAGCCTCATCCCAACCTCCCCAGCAGGAAGGCCAGCAGGCCGAAAAGCATCCAGAGAAGGGAGAGGCGCTTGAGCCGGAGGGACCTCCCGGGGGAGGGGTCCCTGAGGGAGAGGAGGCCCGCGACGAGGAAGCCCAGGTCCGCCACCGCCACGGGGGGAAGGTACCAGAGGGAGACCTCACCCAGGAGGAGGGGGAGGGGGCTGAGGGCCACCGCCGAAGCGTAGAAGAGGAGGACGAAGGGGGCCGCCCCCGCGGGACCCCTTGAGACGGCCAGCGTCCTTATCCCCCTCCTCCGGTCCCCCTCCACGTCCGCCATCCCCTTCAGGATCTCCCTTCCCGTGTTGGAGAGGAAGGCCATGAGCAGGAAGAAGGAGAGGGCGGGGGTGGGGCTCTCCCCCAGGACCAGGGGACCGTAGAGGAAAGGAACCGCCACGCAGGTGCTCACCATCAGGTTGCCCGGCAGGCCCGTCCTCTTCCCCCTGGCGTTGTAGTAGGAGGAAAGGAGAAAGGAGAGAGCCGCCACGACCAGGGGAAGGGGGGTGCCCCGCTCCACCCAGCTGCCGGCTGCGGAGAGGAGGCCCGCCGCCGCCAGAACCGAGGCGAAGAGGAGGGCCTCCCCGGCGGAGAGGAGGCCGCTGGGGAGGGGCCTCCCGGGCTGGTTCACCTCGTCCACGAAGCGGTCGAAGTAGTCGTTCACCGTCATGGAGGCTCCCGTGAGGAAGAAGGCCGTGGAGAAACCGAGCAGGCTGGGGAGGGGCTCCAGCCCGCCCGCGGTCAGGATTTCCCCCACCAGAACGGCCAACCCCATCATGAGGCAGTTGGGGGGTCTGAGGAGGGAGAGGAAGGCCATCAGCCTGCGCGAGGATCCTCCCATCCTCCCCCTCTGGGCGGGGGGGGTTAAGTTATTTCCCCCCGAAGTTCGGTAGGGTTAAAAGCCTGCCCCGTGTAGCGGCAAAGATGGAAATCGGAAAGACCACCTCCGTTTGCCCGGAGTGCCTCAAGATCCTCCCCGCCACCCTCTACGAGGCCGAGGGGAAGGTCTGGATGAAGAAGGTCTGCCCGGAGCACGGGGAGTTCCAGGAACTCTACCTAGGCTCCTCCGAGTGGTACCGCAGGGCGCAGCGCTACGCCCTGGACGGGAGGGGGGTGGAGAATCCCCAGGTGACCAAGGAGAACCCCCTCTGCCCCCAGGACTGCGGCCTCTGCAGGCTCCACCTCAGCCACACGGCCCTGGCCAACATCGCGGTGACCAACCGCTGCGACCTGGCGTGCTGGTACTGCTTCTACTACGCCCAGCGCCTCGGCTACGTCTACGAGCCCACGATACAGCAGATCGACGAGATGTTCAGGATCCTGAGGGAGGAGAGGCCCATCCGCTGCAACGCCGTGCAGCTGACGGGAGGGGAGCCCTGCCTCAGGGAGGACCTGATCGAGATCATAAAGCTGGCCAAGTCGCACGGCTTCGACCACGTCCAGCTGAACACCAACGGGATAAGGCTGGCCCTGGATCCCGGGCTCGCCAGGAGGGTGAGGGAGGCGGGGGTCAACACCCTCTACCTCAGCTTCGACGGGGTGAGCGAGGAGACCAACCCCAAGAACCACTGGGAGTTCCCCCTGGCCCTGGAGAACTGCCGCGGGGTGGGACCGGGAATCGTCCTCGTCCCCACCGTCATAAAGGGGGTGAACGACCACGAGGTGGGAGACATCGTCAGGTACGCCCTCAGGAACCTGGACGTGGTCAGGAGCGTGAACTTCCAGCCCGTCTCCCTGGTGGGAAGGATGCCCAGGGAGGAGAGGGACAGGTACAGGATAACCATCCCCGACCTCATCAAGAGGCTGGAGGAGCAGACGAACGGGGAGATCACCCTCCAGGACTTCTTCCCGGTGCCCACGGCCCTCATCATCAACAGGTTCATAGAGGCCCTGACCGGCAGGCCGGGATACGAGCTGGGCTCCCACTTCGTCTGCGGGGCGGCCACCTACGTCTTCAAGGAGGACGGGAGGATGATCCCCATCACCAGGTTCGTAGACGTGGAGGGCTTCCTGGAGTACCTGAGGGAGAAGACGGGGGAGCTGGAGAGGGGGAAGAGCAGGACCCTGATGAAGCTGAAGCTGCTGGTCTCCCTCGGGAGGTTCATAGACGCCAGGAAGAAGCCCAAGGACCTGAAGCTGGGNAGCCTCCTCTACAACCTCTTCGTGAAGAGGAACTACTCGGTGCTGGGACAGTTCCACCTCAGGTCCCTCTTCNTAGGNATGATGCACTTCATGGACCTCTACAACTACGACCTCGAGAGGGTGAAGAGGTGCTGCATCCACTACGTGATGAGCGACAGGAGGGTAGTCCCCTTCTGCGCCTTCAACGTCATCCCGGAGTGGTACAGGGACAAGGACCAGGAGAGCCAGGGGATCCCGGTGGAGGAGTGGGAGAGGAGAACCGGGAGGAAGCTGAAGGACGATCTCTACAGGAGGGACAAGGAGAAGCTCAAGCAGACGGAGGCCTACCGGAAGTTCCAGCAGGAGATGAGGGAGATCAGGGGCGGGAGCTAATCCCTTTCTCCCCGCGACTCAACGCTTCCCTTATAAGTCCCCCAGAAAAGTTAACACGAATGCCCGAGCGGCCCGACTACGACGTGATCGTGGTGGGGGCCGGACCCGCGGGGCTGATGGCCTCCAGGAGAGCCGCGGAGGAGGGTGCCGCGACCCTTCTGCTGGAGAGGGAGAACTCGCTGGGCAAAAAGCCCTGCGGGGAGGCCGTCTCCATCTCCACCCTGAAGGACGCGGGGGTGAGGGGAAGGAAGTTCATCAGAAACCGCGTGGAGATCTTCCGGGTCCACGCCCCCGATGAGAAGAGGTACGTGGACATCCACTCCCGCAAGCTGGGAACGGCGGGGTTCGTGATAGAGAAGGCGCTCTTCCTCAAGGAGCTGGCCTTTCTGGCCGTCAGGAGGGGCGTGGAGGTGAGGATGGGGACACCCCTGCTGGACCTGAGGAGGGAGGAGGGGGG
>QNVD01000089.1 GCA_004347925.1 Hadesarchaea archaeon | reverse complement strand
CCGCGAACCTCCCCCCCCTCTCCCTCAGTAGCTCCCCCACCCTCCGGTGAACCCTGGCGTTGATCAGGGCGGCCTCCTGAAAGCTGCCGGCCCCCGGGGCCACCACCAGGATCTCCTGGAGGTCCGTGCCTCCTCCCCCCGCGTGTGCCCCTCCCCCGAGCACGTTTCCCAGGGGGAGGGGTAGGGAGGATCCCCTTCCGAAGAGGCGGAAGAGGGGGAGACCCCTGGCGGAGGCCTCGGCCTTGGCCACCGCGAAGGAGAGGGCCACGGCCAGGTTGCCCCCTATCCGGGAGAAGTTGGGGGTGCCGTCCTGCTCCCTGACGAAGGCGTCCGTCTTCCGGAAGTCCAGCTCCCTTCCCCTGAGCTTGGGGGAGAGCTCCCTCCGCAGGAGGGAGAGGGAGGCCTCCACCCCCCCGGGGGGGAAGGCCACCGCCTCGTGCCTTCCCCTGCTCTTGCCGCTCGGGGCGGAACCCCTGCCCAGGACCCCACCTCCCCTCACCTCCACCTCCACCGTGGGATCCCCCCTGCTGTCCAGGATCTTCCTTCCCC
This sequence comes from Hadesarchaea archaeon, assembly GCA_004347925.1. Lineage (GTDB taxonomy): Archaea > Hadarchaeota > Hadarchaeia > Hadarchaeales > WYZ-LMO6 > WYZ-LMO6. The sequence goes on along the minus strand of QNVD01000089.1, from coordinate 2,132 downwards.
TGACGTCCTCTATCCTCACTTCCTTCCGGAGAGAACGGGCTGCGGCAGGCAGCGTTCCACCTCCCTTATGAAGTCCTCCACCCTCTCTTTGGGTATGTAGGCGGCCCCCGACACGTCGTGTCCCCCCCCATCTCCCCCCACCGCCCTGGCCGCCTCGTTCATCACCTTCCCTATGTTGATCCCCAGGGCGGTGAGGGAGAAGGTGGCCCTCCCCGAGACCTTCACCTCCCTCTCCCCCGCCTCGGCCAGCCCTATGAGGGGGCGGTCCTCCTCCACGAGGCCTGACTCCAGGGCGAGGGAGAGCATCTCGCCCATCTCCGAGTGGGGGACCGCCCTTCCCACCCTCACGTACCTGGCCTTGGGAGTCACCTGGAAGGAGGGAAGGTTCCTGGAGAACCACTCCATGTTTTCCAGCATCCTGCGCTGGTACCCCTGGAGCAGGAGGAGGCATTCCTCCCTCGCCTCCTCGTCCCCCAGGTTGGCGGCGAAGCCTATCTCGGGTCGGTTGTAGGTGTCGCTGGCATCAAGGGCCACCGCCCACTTCCTCAGGTTGGGGAGGGAGCGGTCCCTGAGGAGGTAGACGGATCCCCACAGCAGCCTCTCCAGGTTCCCCCTTTTCCCCAGCCTCTCCAGCAGGGCCTCGCAGAGCCTCCTCTCCCCCTCCTCCCCCAGGTCCTCCAGCGTGGAGGAGGGGGGAAAGCCCAGCCTCTCCGGTATCTCGGCCGAGGCCCTGGAGTTGCCCGAGATGCCGGGCAGGTAGGGCCTCACGGAGATCCTGAGGCACTCGGAGACCGGGACCCCCTCCCTGTCCAGCAGCTTCATCCCCTCCTTCCTCTCCACCACCCCCTCCTCCAGCGCCCTGCGCAGGAGGAGGGCGTTGATCCCCGTGAAGCCCTCGGCCAGCTCCTGCCTGTCCCCCAGCGCCCCCACCAGGGCGAGCCAGACCTCCTTCCTCAGCCTCCTCTCCATCTTCTCCACCACGCTGTAGACCACGGTGGAGGCGCAGGCCTCCTTGGCCCCGTTCATCCCCATCAGGTGGGGGTTGAGGCAGAGCAGGTGGGGATCCTCGGGGGCCCTTCCCGGGTGGTGGTCCAGGATCAGCACCTCGTGTCCCCTGCTGGTCACCGTTCTCTCCAGGGTGGGGATCTCCCTGCTCCCCTGGTCCAGGAAGACGAAGAACCTCTCCCCCTCGCTCTTCCCCAGCTCCATCATCTCCCTGGAGCCGTAGGGGCGGGTGAACTTTATCCGGAAGGGGAGCCCGTGCAGGTGGAGGTACATGGCGAAGAGGCTGGAGGCGGAGATCCCGTCGGCGTCGGCGTGGGTGAAGATGTCCACCGTCCTGCCCTCCAGCTTCTCCTTCAGGAGGGAGGCGAGCTCTCCCGCCTTTTTCTCAAAGGCGTAGACTTCCTCCCTCAAGGGTTCACCTCACCTGAGGAGCAGGGCGGCCCTCTCCCTCTCGTACCTCCAGTCCTTGGGGAGCTTGCCCGTCCTCACGTAGTAGCGGGCGAGCTTCCTTATCCTCTGCTCCGTGATCTCCAGGGAGCGGCGGGTGACCTTGTCCTTCCTGTTCTTCTCCAGGTGTCTCTGCATGCGCAGGGCCCTCCGGATCAGGTTGGCCAGGTCCTCGGGAAGGGGCCTCCTCATCCCACCCTCCTCCAGGATCTGCGTGATGCTCTTCCCGGTGGCCTTCTTGACCGAGCCCACCCCGTGCAGGTCCCTCAGGAGGATGCCTATCCTGCTGGGGGGGTGCCCCTCCCTGGCGAGCTTCAGCACGAGTTCTTCCACCTCTCTTCCTTCCTCAGCCAAGCCACCACCCTTTATTCCTCCCTATGAAGAAGGTACCACCTAAAGAACCCTTCTATGGCCCTTCCCCGGTGGGAGAGGGCGTTCTTTTCCTCCACCGACATCTCCGCGAAGGTCCTGCCGTCCCCCTCGTCGGGGATGAAGATGGGGTCGAAGCCGAAGCCCCCCGTCCCCCTCTCCTCCAGGGAGATCCTCCCCTCCACCCTCCCCTCGAAGACCAGGGGCCTCCCGTCCCTGCCGCAGTACCCCACCGCCGAGCGGAAGACCGCCCTCCTGTCCCCCACCCCCTCCAGGAGCTTCAGCACCCCCCTGTTGCCTATGGTGAGGAA
>QNVD01000088.1 GCA_004347925.1 Hadesarchaea archaeon | reverse complement strand
CTCTACCTGCAGCACCTCGGGGCCTCCTCGAAGGCCTCCCTAGCCAGGCCCACGGAGGAGGCGGCCATCTGGGAGAAGGTCAGGGAGAGGAGCTGCCCCTTCACCAGGGAAACCTCCTCCTCCGTGAACTCCAGCGGGGAGATCGCATACCTCTCCGGGATCCCCACTTCAAGACCAGCTCCCCCCGCGGACAGTCCTTTGCCCCAGCTTCAGGATGAGCGGCCCCCTCTTCGCTCCTGGGAGGTCTAGGGGGACCACGCAGGCCTGTCTCGTCCCCCTCACGAAGTCTTGGTTGAAGTGGAGGGCACGTGGGTAGCCACCGGGTACAGGAGATCCAGCCGCCTTGGAGCCGCCTATCACACACTCTCCCTCCCCGTACCTGCCCCTCCTCGCTGGGAAGGGAGCCCGCCAGCACGGAGCCGTGCTCGGGCCCCATCACCCCCCAGCACCCCTGCTACCGCCTGATCGTCCTCCAGCCGGGGCTCCACCAGCTCCTTCCTCAGTTCCTCCCTCTGAAGACCATGGCCACCTCGGCGTCGAAGAAGGTGGCCCTGGCCTGGAGGGAGCGGCCCAGCACCTCCTCCAGCTCCCCCTCCTCCAGGGCGAACCTCACACCTCCCCTTCCCTGGGAGGGAGGTCTATAAGAGCCTGCTCCCCACCCTTAAAAGCCCGCGGTGGAAAGGTTGGGGGATGGGGGTGAAGGTAGGGACGGTGGGCCCCATCAACCCCTCCCTCTTCCGGAAGGACGAGCAGGGGCGCTGCCAGGTGGACACGGTCTGGAGGGTGGCCAAGAGCTGCGAGGAGAAGAACTACCACTCCGTCTGGTACGCGGACCACCTGATGGGGTGGTTCCCACCCCACGACTTCTACGATCCCCTCGTCGCCCTGGCCTTCGCGGCCTCCAGGACGGAGAGGATAAGGCTGGGAACCTCCGTTACCGATCCCGTCCGCCGGCACCCGGTGATGCTGGCCCAGGCCATGCTCACCCTGGACCACCTCTCCAGGGGGCGCTGCATCTTCGGGCTGGGGACGGGGGAGGCCATGAACTACACCCCCTACGGGATGGAGTACTCCAGGCAGGCGAGCAAGTTCGAGGAGGCCCTCAGGGTGATAAGGGCCTGCTGGGAGGCGGGGGAGGGGAGGCCCGTCACCTTCGAGGGAAAGTTCTGGAGGCTGAGGGAGGCCCCCTTCGACCTCCGCCCCTACGGGGAGAGGCCCCCGCCCCTCTGGGTGGCGGCCCACGGCCCCAGGATGCTGAGGGTGGTGGGGGAGCTGGCGGACGGCTGGCTCCCCATGCTCATGAGCCCCCAGGAGTACGGGGAGAAGGCGGAGCAGGTCAGGGAGGCCGCGGAGAGGGCGGGGAGGAAGGCCTCCGAGATCACGCTGGCCCTCTACGCCTCCCTCCTCATAGCGGAGAGCAGGGAGGAGTGCCTCAGGATGATGGAGAGCCCGGTGGTGAGGGGGCAGGCCCTCATCCTCCCCTCCTCCGCCTACGAGAAGAGGGGGCTGAAGCACCCGCTGGGCGATAACTTCAACCCCTTCGCCGACTTCATCTTCACGCAGCTCCCCCCGGCAGCCCTGGAGGCGGTGGAGAGGATCCCCCTGGACCTGGTGGCGGAGAGCTTCGTCTACGGCTCCCCGGAGGAGGTGGTGGAGACCCTGAGGGAGTACGGGGAGAGGGGTGCGGAGGTGGTGGTCCTCTGGAACCAGACCCCCTTCGCCGACCCCTCGAAGACCGGAAGCTCCTACCGGCTCATAGACGAGGTGGTGAGGCGCCTAGGGTAGGGGGCTCTCCCCCTCCTCCATCCTGCGGAGGTAGGGCTCCAGCCTCCTCCTCATCACCCCCACCAGCATCCCGGTGAGCAGCCTCTTCACCCTGCTGTCCCTGAAGTGCTCCCGGATCAGCCTGCCTATCCACCTGAAGTCGTGGCGCACGCAGGCGGCGTAGAGCCTCCAGTGCTCCGCCCTCAGGTCCTTGGCCGTGAAGAACCTCTCCCCGCTCAGCGAGCCCACGGGGACGAAGAAGAGGGGGATGATGAGGGACTCGAACTCCCCCAGCCTCTCCACCAGCTCCCTGGTCTTCCTCACATCCTCCTCCGTCTCCCCCGGCAGGCCAAGGACCAGGGTGGAGCAGGGGACCCAGCGGCTGTCCGCCAGGATCCCGTGGGCCCTCACCACCACCTCCGGCCACTCCTCGGGGCTGAAGGGGAGGGCCTTCCCCCTCATGTGCCTCTCCACCAGGGAGGGGGAGCCCGTCTCTATCCCCATCTGCACCCCGAACATGGGCTTCTCCCTGGATCCCACCCCCAGCATCTCGCTGATCCTCTGCACCAGGGAGGGGGCGGAGGCCACGGAGGCGAAGGCGGCGTGGGAGGCGCTGGTGTCCAGCCCGCTCTCCGCCGCCTCCCTGAAGAGGGCCAGCACCCTCTCCTCCTCGGGAAGGATCCCCTTCGCCCCGTACCTCAGCACGTCCTCCGCGTGGATCAGGAGGTGATCGGCGGCCCTGTTCACCCTTATCTCCTCCCTGATCTTCTCCAGCGGGAGGGAGCGGAGGTAGCGCTGGGTGGGGACGCAGAACCTGCATCCCCTCCCGCACCCCCTGGCCACCTCCACGATCCCGTTGATGGTGGGGTTCCTGATGGCGGGGATCCTCTCCAGCGGGGTGGGTCCCCCCTCCACCACCCTGGGGAGGGGCTCCCCCCTCACCGCCTTCCTGAA
>QNVD01000087.1 GCA_004347925.1 Hadesarchaea archaeon | reverse complement strand
TTCAGGTCCTGAGATATTATACGGCCAGAAGATAAGGTATATATACCCCTACCGGTAGAGGTAGGGGTGGAGGTGATGAGGATGGAGAACCACTACGTCTGGCAAGAGGTGCTGGAGGTGGACCAGTATGGCCCGAATTCTTTCGGCCTGCACGTGATGAGCAGGTCCGGGCGAGCATACTGGGTCCGCACCTCCAACCGTGAGCTGGCCCTCCGGGCCCGGGAGGGGTCCTGGGTGAAGATCGACACCCGGACCTGGAGGCCGGTGGAGGTGAGGCCGTGAAGAAATACACCCTGGTCTGCGACTGCTGGGACGAGGCCATCGAGGCCAAGGACATCGCAGAGGCCAGGGAGAAGGCCAGAGCGTGGGCGAAGGAGGGGGTCTGGCCAGGCCCCTGCTGCGTCCGCGTAGACATAGTGCCCGAGGATCCGGAGGAAGAGGAGGAATCGGTGTGGGTCGGAGTGGCCGGGTGCCCCTACCCGGAGGGGTGCGACCGCGTGCCCATGCCCTGCCGGCTCGGGGAGTACTCCCACTGCCCGGAGGAGGTGGAGCAGGATGGAGGAGCGAAAGGTGAGGCGTAAGGGCGGGGAGCTGACCTTGTGCCGGTGCCCCGCCTGCGGGGCATGGCACGTGAGGGCCAGAGTTCCCCGCCCCGCGGAGGTGAAGGAGGGATGAAGGTCGAGGATGCGGTGCAGAAGTGCCTGCGCGAGCTGATGGAGCTGGGGGTCCGGAGGGTGAGCTGTGAGGCGGACGGCTGGACGGTGATCGCCTACTGCGTCCCTCCCTCTACCTCTCAGGGGCACGAGGTCCTCCGCATCGATGTGGTTGTGGGGAGGGCGGGAAAGGATGGCTGAGAGAGAGGTGCCCCAAACTGGTGCCCAGGAGCGGCGGGACGCGAAGTGGTACGTGCAGCGGTTCGCGGAGGCGGACCGAGAGCTGTCCGCCGCCGGGATAGCCTGGCTCACCGCCGAGACCCGGGTCTCCGTCTGCCTGGGTATCGTGCGGGAGCTGGCCAGAGACGCCAGGATGGCGGAGGCCCGGGAGAGGAGGAGGGCGGAGAGGGAGGAGCCCGCCACCGAGGCCCAGCTGCAGCTGCTGCAGAAGCTGGGGGTGAGGCCGGACCGGCAGCTCACCCGGTCGGAGGCCTCCCGGCTGATTGACGCCCTGAAGCGTCCTTGAGCGGAAGACTTCGAGAAACATCTGGAGGGCCTGCCCGAGGCCGCGAAGCTCCTGGGGGCCCCTACTCTGCGTCCCGGCTTCCGCCGTGGTCGCGGGGCAAGCCCCGTCGCTGAATCAGGAAGCCCACACCTTTAGGGGTGGGTAGCTCACGGAAAATCTATAAATCCCCCCCCGAAGAAGGAAGAGGAGGTGAAAAGGTATGGCCGTGCCTCTGCCGACGCCTCCTGGGCCGGGCAGGATCCGCATAGTGGACAGGACCAGGATGCCCTCCCTCGATACCAGCAGGATGGGCCGGTATGACGAGACCATAACCTTCATGGACGATCGGGGCAGGACCTACGTCCTGGTGATTCCCGCCGAGGAGCTGGAGGGGAAGAGCGAGGAGGAGCAGGCCAGGATAATCGCCGAGAGGGCCAGGGCCCTGGTCGGGCAGCGGTCCTCCTGGACGGGGCGGGAGCTCAGCATAGCCTGAAGCGGTGACCGGACCGTGCAGCAGGCCTACGTCTGCCCCCTCCCCCCCGAGGAGGCCCACCGCAGGCTCCGCAAGCTGTGCCTGCAGCTGTGGTACGACGAGTACAGCAGCGGCTTCTACCCCCAGCACCCCATCCCCGAGACCCAGCTGGCCTGGGAGTTGAGGTCCTACTGGGCGGGGCAGATAGACGAGATCCACGGGTGGAAGTTCTGGGACAACCTGGCGGATGTGGTCCGCGATGGGGTGAGGGGGATCTGGGAGAGCGTGATGAGGCCTGCCCTGGAGGCAGTCCTCGGTGGCCTCGGGTGGATAGCCTCCCGGGCCGCCGCGCTGGTGGAGTCCGTCCTGAGAGCAGCCGCTCAGGTGGGGGGTTGGCTGTGGTCCTGCGTCAGGTCCGCCGTGTCCTACCTCTGGGACTGGCTCACCACCGTTGCGAAGGGAATCCTGGACGGAATCTCCGCCGGCGTGTCGGCGGTCTGGGGGGCCGTGCAGAGGGTCCCCGCCCTCGTGGCCGACGCCCTCAGGGGGGCCTTCGACATCCTCTCAAGCGTGGTTCGTCAGGCGTCGAGCTGGGTCCTGGAGAGGCTTGAGGAGGTGAAGAGCGCCCTCTCCTCCGCCTTCAGCGCGGCCTGGGACTCCCTGCGGAACTGGCTGGGGAAGATGATGGGAGAAATCATAGATGCGCTCAAGACCCTCGCCTCCTGGATTCGCGAAGGCCTCGCGGCGGCGGGCGCGGCTGTCGTCCAGGGGTTCAGGTGGGTCTGGGACTCCGTGCTCGTCCCCGCCGCCCAGGCCGCGGTGAAGGGTCTGGAGTGGATCTGGGACCACCTCACCGCGGGGCTTCGCTGGCTGTTGGACCGCATCCTGGGCGTGCTCTCCAGCTGGGCGCCCATGACCCCGGAGAGGGCGCCCTCCGCCATGTACGAGGTCTTGAAGCTGGCCGGCGCCGGCTTCACGGCCCTGGCGGGGCTGACCCTGGTCGGGGAGGCCGTGCACCCGCTGAAGCAGCTGGGCTTCCCCCACCTTGCCGCCATCCTGTACGACCTCTCGGGGTACAAGCTGGTGACCGGAGCTGCCTTCACGGCGTTGGGGACCATGATGTTCGG
>QNVD01000086.1 GCA_004347925.1 Hadesarchaea archaeon | reverse complement strand
GGCAGGTTGAACATGCCGACCAGCATCTCGGAGAGGATCTTCGACCNCACCCTCAGCAGGTGCCATCCTCCGTGGTCCTGGGGCCTGAGCTCGGCGGTGGGGAGGTAGGACCTCAGGGCTTCCATGAAGCCCTCCAGGTGGCCCCGGTCGTCGAAGGTGGCGGAGAGGCAGCCCCCGGGCTCCACGCACCCGTCTCCCAGCAGGACCCCTAGCAGGTAGGAGAGCCCGGGCTCGAGCTCCTGGGGAAGGCGGACGGGGTGGGAATTCTGGGAGACCAGGAACTCGGCCTGGGGCAGGTGCTCCCCCCCGTCGTTGGGTACCCTCCTGTACCTGCGGCCCAGCAGCTCCACCTCTCCGAGGGGATCCGGGAGCAGGAGGGCCTCGCTCAGCCCCTTGAGGGCCTCCCTGGGGAGCTCCCTCCTCCCCTTCACGGGGGGAGGCCTCATCATGCACGCCACCCGGTCCCCCCTGATCAGCTCACCGGCCTCCTTCCTCCTAACCTCCCCCTCCTCATCCAGCACGAAAAGGGGATGGTGGTGCGTCAGGTGGATCTCGTGGCCAGCCCTGGTCACCAGCCTGATCAGCCTCTCCCCCTCCCTCACCCTCCTCCTCCAGACCCTGCTCACCCTGTGGACGGAGGACCTCAGATCGGGCCCGACGCTCACCACCTCAAAAACGTCCTCCGGGGGGAGGTCGAGGTACTCCAGATCCTTGTAGGTCCTGATGCTCGAGGAGTGCTTGCGGAAAAGGGACTCGCACAGGTTCCCTATCAGCTCCAGCCTTCCGTCGGAGAGCCTCACCACCGACACGTCGAGGAGGGCCCCATCATGGCCCGTGTTCATGGCGGTGAACATGGTCCTGGCCTCCGGCCCCCTGACCTCCCCCACGATGATCCTGTCCGGCCTCATCCTCAGGGCATTCTTAACCAAATCGTCCATGGTGTCCTGAACGAGGGTGAGGTTGGTCGATCCCGCCAGGAAGAAGTTCTGGGTCTCGGGCGTGAGATCGTAGGTGGGGAGGTTCTGGGTGTTGGGCTCTATCCTCACCTCCTTGATCCTGACGAATTCCAGGTCCCGACGGAGGAGAAGCCTGAGGAACGGCGGGAGCCTTCTTCCCAACCGCAGAAGCCTTTCCCTGGGCATGCTCTTCGTGGTGTGAAGGTAGGGGTAGACCAGGCGCTTTTTCTCGGCCGTGGTCAGTCCCTGCAGGCCCTTCAGGAAGGGCCTGAGGAGCTCGGCGGGCACCCCCTGCCTCCTGGGGGGGAGCCCGTGCTTCCTCCCGAGGACCGACCTCGCCCCCTTCCGGTTCAGCCTGAAGGGGATCAGCCTGCATGCGGTTACCAGATCCGATCTGGTCAGAACGCTCAGGGTGTACCCAGGATCTTTGAAGGAGCGGTTGGGGTTTCTGTTGGCCTCCAGTCTCGACCTTATCCCCAGCCTCAGGAAGAGATACATCGCCTCCTTGGCAAACCTTTCGCTGGCGGTGGAGAGGTATATTTTGCTCCTCCTCACTCCCCCGTTCCCGTCGATGAGGCCCGCCAGGAAAGCCGCCACCACCCGATCCGGGCTCTTCATCACCACCTCCGGGACCCTCGCCTCCGATTTTCCCAGTCCGAAGAAAGAGCGCAGGAAGTGGTTCACCACCTTGGAGGTCACGGTGAAGTGGTAGTAACCCCCCCTCCTCTCAACCGTGGGGGTGATCCCGAAGAGCTTCTTCCAGAGGGAAAGGTAGAAGGAGGCCATGGGCCTTTTCCGCACCACCGACAGGTTGTTTCCGCAGATCGCCTTCCCCGCCAAAAGGAAGCCCGCCAGGTAGGCCAGCTCCTCGTTCAGGACCCTGGGGACCTTGACGGGTCCGGAGGTACCGCCACCGGCGCTCAGGCTCCTGAGCCTTCTCCTCACCTCCAGGGGATCCAGGATGCCCGCCTCGACCATCCTGTGGAGGAGGTCCATCCTGAACTGGTCCCTGCGGAGGTACCGGGAGAGGGTCTGCCTTGAGATCCCCAGCCTCCCCGCCAGCTCCCTCCAGCTGAGCCCCCTTTCCCGGCGATACCTTTCAAGGGAGGTGCGGAGGTGGCGGGAGAGACCGCAGGCATAGAACTCCCGTGAGTTGAAGAGGGCCAGCGGGTCTATCCTCTGGATCCTGCCCCGAACCTTTATCCGGGAGAAAACCGGCAGGAAGCAGCTCTTCGGGTCTATCTGCCCCGGTGGCAGAAGCTTCACCCCCGAGGCCGTAACCACCGGCAGCCTGGTGTTCTCCGTTACCCTGAGCTCCGTTCCGTCCTCGCCCCTCAGGAGGCAGAGGTGCCTCCTCTCCGTGATCCTGCAGGCGCTGACCATCCGTTCCTGCCGGTAATCCAGCTCCATCGGGTTGCCGGCCAGCAGGGTGAACCCGTTCCCATCCGTTGCCCAGACGTTTTCCCTCACCCTGACCTCCCCCCTCTCCTTCAGCAGCCCCTCCACGAACTCACCGATTTCCCGGAGGACCCCCTCCCCGTCCACGAAGTAGGACCCGGGAAACAGGCAGATCTCCCCCCGCCCCTCTATGTTGGGGGGTCTGGTGTTCGGGTTGGTGACCACGAAGCCCATCTCCCCCGCGGGGTAGTAGCGGGTGGAGGCGGGTGCGACGTTGTAGGAGGGAAGGGCTCGGTGGTTCCACTCCCTCTTCACCTCCGTCACCCTGCACCACACGGCGTCCCCCTCCCTGAGCTCCTCCCGTCCGGGCGCCAGCCTCAGGCTGAGCAGGCGGGAGAGGCGCAGCCG
>QNVD01000085.1 GCA_004347925.1 Hadesarchaea archaeon | reverse complement strand
CCCCCAGCTCGTCCACCATCCTGGGGGCCAGGGGGTCATCCAGCCCCTTCTTCTCCGAGGGGCGGAGCAGGTGGCAGCCGTAGTGCACCGCCACCCTCAGGCCCAGGGGCCTCACTGCCCTCCTCCTCAGCTCCTCCACCCCGTAGTCGTGCAGCACCTTGGTGAAGTGGTGGACCTCCACCGCCCCCCGGTACCTCCTCCCCACCTCCACCGCCCCCCGGTACCTCCTCCCCACCCCCGCCAGGATCCCGTTCACCCTCTCCCTCAGCTCCGGGTCCTCCTTGAGCAGCCTGTTCACCTCGAAGAGGGTCTCGAAGCACCCGCTGCACACCGTCAGCACGTCGAGCCCCTTCTCCTCCGCCAGCGAGAGGTTGCGGGCCCCCAGCACGAGCCAGGTGAGGGCGTCGAAGGAGCCCACCACCCCTGGGGCGGGGCAGCAGGAGGCCCCCTCCAGGTCCCTGAGCTCCACCCCCAGCCTGGAGAAGACCTTCCTGGTGGCCGCCTCTATCCCCGGATACCTGTTGGGGGTGATGCACCCCAGGTAGAAGGCGTACTCCCCCTCAACCATCCCTCTCCCCTCCCAGCAGCTTCCTGAAGCCCGTGCGGCCCACCAGCTCCCTGACCTCCTCCAGGGCCCTCGGGAAGGCGTGGGTGGTGGGGGGGTCGCCGGGCAGACCCAGCCTCTCCCTCTGCCTCCTGACCGCGTCGCTCACCGGTACCAGGTGGCCCGTCTGGACCAGATAGCCCGCTATCCTCCTGTGTCCCTCCACCGTCCTCCCCTCCCTCACCGCCACCCTCCTGGCGGCCTTCACCACCTCCACCGGGGCCACCCTCTGGGGGCATACCTCCCTGCAGTAGTTGCAGGTGGTGCAGCTCCAGATCACCTCCGAGCCCACCATCCTCTCCCTGAGCCCCAGCCTGGCGAAGCCCACCAGCTGGTGGGGCTTGTAGGAGGGCTGGAACCTGAAGGCGTCGCACCCGCTGGTGCACCTCATGCACTGGAAGCAGACATCGGGCTCCTGGTCCCCCACCTCCCTCCTCAGCTCCTCCAGGAAGCGGGCGTCCCCCTCCTGCATGGAGAAGAGATCCTTCAGCCCCTTTCCCTTCAACCCTCCACCTCCTTCTCGTAGGTCTGGACCCACATTCCCCTGCACTGCTCCCAGGGCTCCCCCCTCTTCCTGAAGCCCAGCTGGTCCACGCACCTCCTGCTGGCAGCCTGATCGGGGAGGATGTTCACCACCACCCTCTTGAAGCCCTTCTCCCTGGCGAACTCCAGCAGCTGCCGGTACATGGCCACGGCCAGTCCCCTCCCCCTCCACTCGGGGGCCACCGCCTGGTGCTCCCCCAGCACCTCCTCGCCCCGGGGGACCGCCTTGTAGACTCCCACCAGCTTTCCCTCCTTCCTTATTCCGAAGTAATACACCCCTTTTTCCATCTCCTCTAAAATCTTTTCCCTCGGGATGGCCCTCTTCCTCCTCCACTCCTCCGGGTACTCCGTGGCCCGCGGCCAGACCTCCCGGAAGAGCCTCTCTATCTCCGGGGCGTCGGAGGGCTGGAGGCGCTCAACCTTTATCTCCTCCATCCAAGGAGATATGGAACCGGTAAAAAAAGGTGGGGGGATTGCTCCTCTTCTACGACATAAAGCCGGAGCTGGACAGGCACGGGGCCAGGGTCCGCCTGGTCAGGCTCCTGCGCAGGAAGGGGGGAATCCCCCTCCAGCGCTCCACCTGGCTCCTCCAAAGGGTGGACGGGGAGCTCCTGCGGATGCTGGAGGAGGTGAGGGAGAAGGGAGGGGTGGTCTTCCTCTCCGAGTGGAAGCCCATCCCCCTCTCCAGCCTCAGGGGAGACGGGTGGCCGCGCAGGGTGGGGGTGGTGATCCAGGGGCCCGAGCCCCTGTACGGGGGGATGGCCGGGAGGCTCCTGAGCCTGCTGGAGGAGTGGGGGGCCAGGAGGGAGATCAGGATCAGCGGGACGCTGGGGAAGGTGGCCGCCCTGGACCTGGGATGGAGGGAAGGCCTCGAGACCCCCCTCCTCCCCAGCCAGGCCCTGGAGGAGCTGAGCAGGGGAAACCCCGACATGCTGATCCTCCTTACCGGCTGCAAGTCCCAGGAGACGGGTGTGTACATGGGGAAGAGGATCGCGGAGAACGCCAGGCTGGTCCGGCTCCTGGGGATCCCCCTCACCCAGGTGGAGACGGCGGGGGAGGGGGCGGTGATCCACTGGTCCGGGGACCCCTCCCTGAGCCAGAGGCTGGCCAGGGGCCTCTCGCTGGAGCTCAGGTTCCCCCCTCCCTTCACCGGAAAGATCGAGAGGAGGGGCGGGAGGATCTACCGAACGCTGGTGGGGGTGAGGCCGGGGGAGAAGATCCTGGTGGACGGCTACGTGGTGGGGGAGAGCCTCTCCACGCACGTGACCCTGGTGGCGAGGGGGGGGAGGCTGGAGGAGATCTTGGGAGGGAGGAAGTATCCCAGGGGGATCCGCAAGGTGGGAAGGGTGGATCTGGCCCGGTGCACCGTCAAGACCCTGCGCACCCTCCGGGAGCTCCCACCCGGAAGGGCCCTGCCGGGGAGGAGGAGGGGGAACTGGGTCATCCTGGTGGAGAGGGCGGACACCGTCCTGGGGAGGGCCGGAAGGGCCGGGCTGGCCATAGCGGTGGGGGACGACACCACCCTGATCACCCACGCGATCCTCTCCAGGCTGGGGGTGCCCGTCCTGGGGGTGGTGGACGGGGACGCCGACGGGCTGCTGGAGGGGTCGGGGAGGGGGGGGA
>QNVD01000084.1 GCA_004347925.1 Hadesarchaea archaeon | reverse complement strand
ATGCTGGCCTCCGTGGGGGCCTGGGAGGGGAGGATCGCCGGCTTCAACTCCTTCCAGAACCTCAGGAGGAACCCGGGGGTGGTGGGGGCCTTCCTCACCGCCCTGGGGGGGAGCGTCTTCGGCTCGGTGGGCCTGTCGGAGGAGGCGGCGGTAAGGGAGGGCTTCAGCGTCCTCACCGGGAGGGCCTCCTCCTCCACCCGTCACCCCAGGCACCTGCCGGGGGCCTCCACCCTCCTCCTGAAGCTGGTCTGCCAGAGGGAGACGGGAAGGTTGCTGGGGGCCCAGCTGGTGGGGGGAAGGGAGGCCGCCGAGCTGATCAACCTCCTGGCCGCCTGCCTCCTCTCCGGGCTGAGGGTGACGGACCTACCCCTCCTCCAGCACGGCACCCATCCCCTCCTCACCCCCTCTCCCGTTTCACATCCCCTCCACCAGGCTGCCGAGGAGATCGTGAGGCGCATGGGTTTTTAGAGGGGAGGGGGAGTTCTACCGATGGAGCCCATCCTGGAGGTAAGGGGACTGAGGGCGGTGGTGGACGGGAGGACCGTGCTGAGGGGGGTGGACCTCACCATCCCGGAGGGTGAGGTGCACGCCCTGCTGGGTCCCAACGCCTCGGGGAAGTCCTCGCTGGCCCAGGCTCTGCTGGGCATGCCCACCTTCCAGGTGGTCTCGGGTACCATCAGGTTCAAGGGCAGGGACATCACCTCCCTTCCGCTGGAGGAGAGGGTGAGGATGGGGATGGCCCTGATGTTCCAGAACCCCCCGGCGGTGAGGGGGGTGAAGCTGGGGGACATCCTTAGGATCCTGAGCGAGAGGACGGGAAGCACCACGATAGCCAGGCTCACCTCCCAGCTGCAGGTGAGCGAGGAGCTCCTCCACCGGGACCTCAACTACGGCTTCTCGGGCGGGGAGAAGAAGAAGGCGGAGGCCCTGCAGGTGTTGGCCATGAACCCCGACCTCCTCATCCTGGACGAGCCCGACTCTGGGGTGGACGTGGAGAACCTGGAGCTGATGGGGAGGGAGCTCTCCCGCTTCCTGGAGGGGAAGTCGGCCCTGGTGATCACCCACACCAGCCACATCCTGAAGTACCTGAAGCCCAAGCAGGCCCACGTGATGATCGAGGGAAGGATCGCCTGCCACGGGGATCCCGAGAAGATCCTGGAGACCATCCTGGCCAAGGGATACGAGTGGTGCAAAAAATGCCCGTCCGCGATGACGAGCTGAGGGAGGCCCTGCGCAAGCCCTGCCCCTACGGTCCCGATCTGGACCTCTCCTCCTACCTAACGGAAGGGGGAAGCCCGGAGAGCCCCGGGCCGGAGGTCTCGGCGGTGGGGATAGCCCCGGGAGGGGAGGGGAGGGCGGGGAGCTTCTTGCAGGTGGACCACTCCGCCCTCTACGCCCAGATCCAGAAGATGTACGAGGACAGCCTGGAGATCCTGAGCTTCGAGGAGGCCGTGAGGAGGTACGACTGGCTGGAGGAGTACGTCTGGAAGGCCGTGAGCCCCACCGCGGACAAGTACACGGCCTTCACCGCCCTGAGGGGGAAGGGGGGATACTTCATCCGGGTGCTGGAGGGGAAGGAGGTGGTGCTGCCCCTCCAGGCCTGCCTCTACCTCCGGACCAGGAACCTCCTCCAGGCCGTCCACAACCTCATCCTCATGGAGAGGGACTCCTCCGCCCAGCTCCTCACGGGGTGCCTCACCCATCCCCAGACGGACAGGGGGCTGCACGTGGGAGTATCCGAGTTCTACCTGAAGAGGGGGTCCAGGCTCACCTTCACCATGGTCCACCACTGGGGGCCCAAGGTGGACGTGAGGCCCAGGACGGGGGTGGTGATGGAGGAGGGGAGCACCTTCGTGAGCAACTACGTCTGCCTGACCCCCGTGGCCTCCCTCCAGGCCTACCCCAGGGTTTGGATGAGGGGGAGGAAGGCCTCGGCCGCCCTCAACTCCATCCTCTACGGAAGGGGGACCTCCCAGCTGGACCTGGGGGGATGGATAGAGATGGAGGGATCCCAGCACAGGGCGGAAATCCTGGGAAGGACCGTCACCGCGGATGAGGCCAGGGTGGTGATGAGGGCCAGGATAAGCTGCTCCGGGAGGGACCACGTGGGGCACGTGGAGTGCAACGGTCTCATGCTCTCCCCCCAGTCGGAGATCTCGGCCGTTCCCGAGTTGGTCTCCAGGAGCTCCACTTCCAACCTCACCCACGAGGCGGCGGTGGGGAGGCTGAACGAGGAGCAGGTGCTCTACCTGATGTCCAGGGGGCTGGGGAGGAAGGAGGCGGAGGACCTCCTCATCAGGGGATTCCTGGACGTGAGGATCCTGAAGCTCCCCGAGTTCCTGCAGCAGCAGGTGGAGCGCATCGTCTCCCTGGCCATGGGAAGGGGGATGTAGATGAGGGTGAGGGTCAGGGGCGAGGGAGGAGAGAGGGAGGTGGAGATGGAGGAGGGGGCGACGGTGCAGGACCTCCTGAACAGGCTGGGATACGACAGGGAGAGCGTGCTGGTGAGGAGGGGAAGGAGGCTGGTGGTGGAGGAGGAGAGGCTCTCGGACGGGGAGGAGCTGGAGGTCCTCAGGGTGGTGACGGGGGGCTGAGGACGCCTCGCTGCACCCTCTGCGGGCGGGCGGCGGTCTACCACCAGAGGTACGCCGGGGTCTTCCTCTGCGACCGCTGCCTCCTCAGGAGCGTGGAGAGGAGGTTCAGGAGGGCGGTCTACCAGGGGGGGATGGCCCGGCCGGGGGAGAGGGTGGGGGTGGCCGTCTCGGGGGGCAAGGACAGCG
>QNVD01000083.1 GCA_004347925.1 Hadesarchaea archaeon | reverse complement strand
TCTCCTCCCTCACGGTGGGGGGAAGGGGAGGTGGCCGGTAGAGGAGGGAGGGCAGCATCTGGGTTAAGAGGAGGAAGAGGAGGAATCCCAGGGCCGCTCCCAGCAGAACTCCTGTCAGGGCGGCGAGTCTTCCGCTTTCCACGGTTGAAACTCTGGGTTTCAAAAAATAAGTCCCCTCACGTGCTCTGGTTAGCGACGCGGAATGTTGAAAAGAGGGGTGAGGGGTTGCGTGTCCCCCATTTTCGAGCCAGATCCCTTGCGGTAGGCTCGTTGGACAGAACCTCCGGTTGAGCAAGGCGTATGAGACGAGAAGCTCCTGGAATTGCCCCGAGGAAAGGATCCCATCTTTGTTCGGGAGTACGCGGAGGACCGTGAAGCCCTTCGGTGAACTGGGTGGTGCCCCGGGCGGGATTTGAACCCGCGTCACGGCCTTTCCCCGCTTACCACTCGAAAGGGCCGGATGATTGACCGGGCTACACCACCGGGGCACCATCTCCTTTTTCCTCCGAGCTATTAACCTTGGTCGGGGGAGAAGGTTTAAGGAGGCAGATGGAATACTCTTGATGCCCCTCTACGAGTTCGGGGGGAAGAGGCCCAGGATTCACTCCGCGGCCCTCGTTTCCCCGCTGGCCTGCCTGGTGGGGGAGGTGGAGGTGGGGGAGGGGAGCAGCGTCTGGCCGGGGGCGGTCCTGAGGGGGGACCTGAACCCGGTGAGGGTGGGGAGGTTCACCAGCATCCAGGACAACTGCGTGCTCCACACGGACATGAGCGTGGAGGTCTCGGTGGGGGACTACGTCACGGTGGGGCACGGGGCGGTGATCCACGGGGCCACGGTGGAAGACCACGTGCTGGTGGGGATAGGCTCCGTCATCCTGAACGGGGCCAGGATAGGGAGGAACTCGATCATCGCGGCGGGCTCGGTGGTCAGGGAGGGAACGGAGGTCCCTCCCGGCACCATGTTCGCGGGTGTTCCCGCCAAGCTGGTGAAGGAGCTGGATCAGGAGGAGCAGAGGGCCAGGGCGGAGGCGGGAGCGATGGGCTACTACGAGCTGGCCCGCCAGCATCCGGAGCTCTTCAGGTGGTAGGCTGGAGGCGCTCCGGGGAATAAGGGTAGTGGACCTCACCAGGTACCTCCCCTTCACCACCCTCCTGGCCGACCTCGGGGCGGACGTGATCAAGGTGGAGGAGCCGGGGAGGGGGGACTACGCCCGCACCCTCCCCCCGTACTTCTCCGCCATCCACAGGAACAAGAGGGGCCTCACCCTGAACCTTCGGTCCGAGAGGGGTAGGGAGGTCCTGCTCAGGCTGGTGGGGAGGAGCGACGTGCTGGTGGAGAACTTCAGGCCCGGGATGATGGAGGAGTGGGGGCTGGGCTATCAGGACCTCAGCCGGGTGAACCCAAGGCTCATCTACTGCTCCATCTCGGGCTACGGGAGGGAGGGCCCGTACCGCGGGCTCCCCGGCCACGACCTCAACTATATCTCCCTGGGGGGCATCCTTGGCCTCACCAGGGACGGGGAGGGAAGGCCCGTGGTGCCCGGGGTGCAGATAGCCGATGTGGGTGGCTGCCTGCTGGCCACGGTGGCCATCCTCTCCGCCCTCCTCCAGAGGGAGAGGACGGGGAGGGGACAGCACCTCGAGCTCTCCCTCCTGGGCGCCTCCCTCTTCTTCGCCACCCTCCCCCTCTCCCTTCACCTGGGGGGCTGGGAGGTGAGCGGGGAGACCCTTCCCCTCCTGGGCCGCTTTCCCTGCTACTCGGTCTACCGCACCTCGGACGGCGGGTACCTGAGCGTGGGATGCCTTGAGGAGGCCTTCTGGAGGAGGCTGTGCAGGGCGCTGGGGAGGGAGGAGTACGGGGACAGCCAGTGGGACCCCGGAAAGAGGGAGGAGATCTTCGAGGACTTCCGGAGAATCTTCCAGACCAAGACCAGGGAGGAGTGGTTCAGGATCCTGGCGGAGGCGGACGTGCCCGCGGCGCCCGTCCACTCCCTGGAGGAGGTCCTCTCCGATCCCCAGGTGCGGGAGACGGGGATGGTGGTGGAGGAGGGGGGGAGGAGGACGCTGGGCCTCCCCTTCAGGTCCTCCCTCTCCCCCTTCAGGGTGAGGAGGGGGGCCCCCTCGCTGGGGGAGCACACGGAGGAGATCCTCAGGGAGCTGGGGTACGGGGAGGAGGAGATAGAGGGGATGAGGAGGGAGGGGGTGGTGTGAAAAGCTTTTTTGCTCCGAGCGGGAGGGGGGGAGGATGGCGGGGATAGCCTCCTGCGGGGTCTACCTCCCCAGGTACCGCCTGGACAGGGCCCTCCTCTACCAGGCGGTGGCCTCCTGGCTCAACCCCGCGGCCTTCCTCCCCGGCGAGAGAACGGTGGCCAACTGGGATGAGGACAGCCTCACCATGGGGGTGGAGGCCGCCAGGGACTGCCTGGGGGAGGAAAGGGAGGGAATAGGGGCGGTCTACTTCGCCACCACCACCCCTCCCTACGCGGAGAGGATGAACGCGGGCATCCTGGCCACCGCCCTGGACCTGGGGGAGGGGGTCAAGACGGCGGACTTCACGGGCTCACCCGCGGCCGGGATGAGGGCCCTCCTCTCGGCCCTCAGGGAGGCGGAGGGGGGGAGGAGGGTGCTGGTGGTGGCCTCCGACTGCAGGATGGGCAGGGCGGGGAGCCTTCAGGAGGCCATGTACGGGGACGCCGCCGCGGCCGTGCTGGTGGGGGAGGAGAGGCTGGCCAGGGTGGAGGGCTCCTTCACCCTCTCGCAGGACTTCCCGGACTACTGGAGGGTGGAGGGG
>QNVD01000082.1 GCA_004347925.1 Hadesarchaea archaeon | reverse complement strand
CCCCCGCCCAGCTCCCTCACCAGCCCCGCCACATCCTCCACCAGCAGCTCCAGCCTGTAGTTCTCCTCCCCCTCAGGCTTGTCGCTCTCGTTGTACCCCCTGAGATCGGGGGCCACGGCCCTGAAGTGCCTGCCCAGCGCGGGAAGCTGGTGCCTCCAGGAGTACCAGAACTCCGGGAAACCGTGCAGGAGGAGCACCAGCTTCCCCTTCCCCTCGCCACGCAGTGCAGCCTCACCCCGTTGGTCTCCAGGAAGAAGTGCTCCATCTAACCGACCGGGAAGAAGGGGGGGAGGAGGCGAGGGGGGACGGGATACTTGATGAGCCTCTGCTCCCCCATTCCCTCCAGAAGGGGGCGGAGCTTGGAGGCCGGGAGGGTGAAGACCATCTCCATCTCCTAGGTGGCCGCGAAAACCCTGTCCCCCGTGCCTGGGACGGCCAGATGGTAACTCCCCTGCCTGTAGGACCTGAGCGCGCTCCCGCAGGAGCCCATGAGGCCGGCCAGCCTCACCTCCATCCTCCTCCCCTGCTCGCATACCGCCCCCTGAATCAGCCTCATCATCTGGGCCGAGTTCCCGTAGACCATCACCACGTCGGGGCGAACCTTGGTCCGGGTGAGGGGGGAGACCACCACCCTCTCCACCCCCTCGGGTCTCAGGGCCAGGAAGTCCTCCAGCAACCCCTCCGCCGCCTCCCTGCTCCTCACGTAGCCGGCGGCCCGCAGGAACTCCACACCATTTCCCTGTCCCCCGGCCATCCCAGCAGCAGGTTGAGCGCCGGGCAGCCGCTGCCCTCGGGCACCAGCTCCAGGGTCCACCCGTGGGTTCTGGAAAGGGTGAAGAGCTGGCAGAGGGAGAGCTTCTCCTCCGGCCTCCTCACACCCTCGGGGACCCCCTCCCTTCCCAGAAAGGCCACGGCGAGCAGATAGGTGGCAGGCCTCAGCCTCTCCTCCAGCTCCCTGCCCAGGGACCTGGCCTCCTCCAGCTCCATTCTTCCTTCCTCCGGATGGTAGCCCCGCCCGGATTCGAACCGGGGTCGCGAGGTCCAGAGCCTCGCAGGATTGACCGTTGGGCCCGCTTGGGTCTACCCCACGGGGCTACCTTTCCTTATCCCGATTCCCCCCTCAAAAGCTTATCTAACACTGGTAGCCCCGCCCGGATTCGAACCGGGGTCGGCGGCTCCAAAGGCCGCCATGCTTGACCATTGTGCTCCTTCCGGATCTACACCACGGGGCTACCGATGATTCTTTCTCCCGCCGATTATTTCTATTTCCCCCAGGCCTCCGGATCCACCTCCCTCTCCACCCTTCCCCTCCTGAGCAGGAGGGCCCGGTCGCAGAGCTCCATCAGCTCCAGGTCGTGACCCGCCATCACCAGGGTGCGACCCCTCTTCAGCCTCTCGAGAAGGGAGAGGAACTCCCTCCTGGCCCAGGGATCCAGGCCCAGCGTGGGCTCGTCCAGCACCAGCAGCTGGGGCTCCATGGAGAGGATGGTGGCTATGGCCACCCTCTTCTTCTCCCCGTAGCTCAGGTGGTGGGGACTCCTCCTCCCCAGACCCTCCGCCCCCACCGCCCTCAGGGCCTCCCTCACCCTCCTCCTCACCTCCCTCTCCCCCAGCCCCAGGTGCAGGGGGCCGAAGGCCACGTCCTCGAAGACGGTGGGCATGAAGAGCTGGTCGTCGGGATCCTGGAAAACCAGCCCCACCCTCCTCCTGATCTCCTCCACCCCCTCCCTGGTGTCCCTTCCGAAAACCCTCACCTCCCCCCTCTGGGGAAGGAGCAGGCCGTTCAGGTGGAGCAGGAGGGTGGACTTGCCCGAACCGTTGGGGCCCATCAGGTAGACGCTCTCCCCCTCCTCCACCTCCAGGTTCACCCCCCTCAGGGCCACCGTTCCGTCCGGGTAGGTGTAGTGGAGCCCCCTTATCTCCACCGCCCTCATATCACCACCGGAAGGAGGAGGAGGGGGAGGAAGAGGGAGAGGAAGAGGAGGTCGGTTCCCTCCATCCTGAGCTCGCGCATCACCCTTATCCTCCCCCCGAAGCCCCTGGCGCGCATGGCCTGGTAGATCCTCTCCCCCCTCTCGTAGCTACGGAGGAAGACGGAGCCCACCATGTTTCCCACCACCCTCATCCTCTCCAGCCCCCCCATCCTCCAGGCCCTGGCCTCCCTGGCCCTTCCCATCCTCTCGAACTCGTCCACGATCAGGTAAAGGTACCGGTACATGAAGGAGAGGAGGGTGATGAAGAGGTGCGGGAGGCCGAGGGACTGGAGGCCGCGCAGGAGGCGGGTGAAGGGGGTGGTGGAGACCAGCAGGCCCATGGCCAGAACGGAGAGCCAGGCCTTCCAGAGGACGTTCAGGAAGATGAGGAGGGCGGAGCGCGTGACGTGGAGGGGGCCCAGGTTGTAGGAGCCACCGCTCCCCCCCAGGAAGGGCAGGCCCACCGCCAGCAGGCCCACGAAGGGAAGGACCACCGCGGACCTCCTCAGGAGGAAGAGCGGGGGAACCCTAGACAGGAGCACCAGGCTGAGGAGGAGAAGGGTGTAGAAGAGGAGGCGGTGGGGGGGAAGGAGGGGGGTGAGGACCACCGCCACCACGAAGGAGAGGAGGGAAAGGATCTTGACCCTGGGATCGAGGGAGTGGAGGGGGCTCCTCCGGTCGCTGTACTGGTCCAGGAAGTGGTGCTTCATCTTTTCCTCAGCACCCTGGCCCAGAGGAGGGTCAGGAGGAGGATGAGGAGCACCCCCAGCACGCCAGCCAGGGAGGTGGAGAGGGCCCCTCCCAGCCCCGGGAGGGAGTAGTCGGGGAAGGGGGAGGAGAAGAGCTC
>QNVD01000081.1 GCA_004347925.1 Hadesarchaea archaeon | reverse complement strand
CACGGGCTGGACCCTGGAGACCGACCTGAGTCCCTTCGTGCTGCGGGGAACCGTGGAGCCCGGGTCCAGGGTCACCGTTAACGGTCTTCCGGTCTCCGTGGCGGGTGACGGGAGCTTCAGCGCCACCTATGATCTCTCTGCGGGGCAGAACCGCTTCGTCATCCGGGTGATGGACCCGGCCGGTAACGTCACCGAGAGGACCTTGCTGGTCTACTACAGCGGTGGGGCTCCTCCCGCCGCCGTTACTGGCCCCGCCCCTGTTTCCGGTTCCACCCTCTTCTTGGTGGCGGTCGTCGTCCTCATCGTGGTGCTCGTAGGAGTTATCCTCAAGTTCAGATAACCACCCGTTTGCGGTGAACAGAGATTAACCAGTCTTCCCCATGTTCCAAAGACCAGCATCTTTCCTTTTCCCCTTTTAAACCAGGAAACCAAAAGAAGAAGATGGATCTTCCCCAGGAGCTCATCGGGGAAATACTGGGAAAGGTGAGGGAGCTGGATGCGGACGGCAGGGTTCGGTTCATCGCCCTCTACGGCTCTTTGGTCGAGGGCAGGGGGAGCGGGCTCTCCGACATAGATGTTGCCCTTTACTACGACGGGGGCGAGGAGGAGAAGTTCTCCTTCAGGGTGGCCCTTCAGGGCGAGCTGGGGGAGAGGTTCGACGTCCAGATCTTTCAGGATCTCCCCCTCTACGTGAGGAGGGAGATAGTGGCCAAGGGGAGGGTGATCTTCTACACGGATTACGATTTCCTGTTCAACGTGTACCTGCAGACGCTGAGGGAGTACTCCGACTTCGAGAGGCACCTCAGGACCTACTATTCCTACCTGGAGGGTGCGGAGGTTGAGGGAAACGGATAAGGGGAGGATTCTGGCGAAGCTGGAGGAGATGTCAAGGTACGTGGAGGAGCTGAGGGAGATGCTTCCTCCGCAGGAGGAGTACCACCGGGATCTCGTCAGGAGGAGGGCATGCGAAAGGACCGTGGAGCTGGCCATAGAGGCCCTGCTGGATGCCGCCGCGGTTCTGGTCTCCTCCCAGAGGTTCGGCCTTCCGGAGAGCGAGGAGAGCATCGTGGACCTCCTGGTGGAGAAGGGCGTCATAACCCAGGAGCTCGGCAGGAAGGTGAAGGGCATGAAGGGATTCAGGAACATCCTCGTCCACCGCTACGGGAGGAAGGAGGACAGGCTCGTTTACGCCTTTCTGACCCAGAACCTGGGGGACTTCGCGGAGTTTGAGGCTCAGGTGAAGAGGTACCTGCAGAAGGTTTGAGGCGAGGTGTGTTGGAGGTTGCTCAGCCGCGACCCGGGTCCTTCGTGGGGTCCAGAAGGGTTAAGTATCGGGGGGGATACCAAGTATCGGGGGGGATACTGGATGTACTTCGACGAGGAGCCCAAGACGAACAGAAAGGATCTTTACGATTTTGACGAGCAGTACCGAAGGTTTCTGAACCTGCTTGGGGAAGGAAGGAGGCTCATCGTGGTGAAGGGCCTCAGGAGAACCGGAAAGACCTCGCTGTGCCTTACCTGCCTTCAGGAAGAGGGAATCCCCCACCTCTTCGTCGACTGCAGGAAGTTCGCACGAGTGCCCTCGATAACGAGGGTGGATCTGACCAGGCTGCTCCAGGAGGCGACCAATGATTTTCTGAGGCGGGAAAGGGGCTTGGCCAGGAGGGTACTGGAAGGGCTCAAAGGCGTGCGGGGGGTGAACGTGTGCCTCAACCCGCCCGGTGTCACCCTATCCTGGGGTCCGGGGAGGGCCGGGGCCTTCGACCCGGCGCCGCTCTTCGAGACCCTCTCAAACATAGCCTCCGAAAGGGGGGAGAGGTTCGTGCTCCTGCTCGACGAGGCTCAGGAGCTCAAGAGGCTGGTGGACTATGACCTGGTGAGGATTCTGGCCTACACCTTCGACCATCTCAGGGGACTTCAGGTGGTGATCACGGGTTCCCAGGTGGGCTTCCTCCACGATTTCCTCAGAATGGAGGATCCGGACTCCCCCCTCTACGGGAGGCTGATCTGCGAGGTGTCCCTGCCCCACCTGAGGGAGGATCAGGCCCTGGAGTTCCTCAGGCTTGGGTTCAGGCAGGTGGGAATCAGGCCAGCCGAGGAGCTCTTGGAGGAAGCGGTGAGGAGGCTGGACGGCATCATCGGCTGGCTCACCTATCTGGGTGCCAGGGCTAGGGAGAGGGGATCTCTCGACTCGGAGGTCCTAGAGGAAACAATTAGAAAAGGATCGAGGCTCGTGGCGAAGGAGTTCGAGAACTTCCTCGCCACCCACCCCGCGGAGGGGAGATACAGGCTGCTCGCGAAAAGGGGTAGCCAGCCGGGGGGTGCGACGTGGTCGGAGCTGAAGAGGACCCTCGAGGCCAAGGAGGGTAAGAAAATTCCGAACAGGAGGGTCACCGAGCTGATAGAGAACCTGGTGAAGGGCGGATTCTTCGTTAAGGAAAACGGAAGGTACAGAATAGCTGATCCCCTGCTCGCCGCTGCGCTCTCCTGAAGGCTCTTGTCAGGGTATCCCGCTGGCCCTCACACCCTGGTGTAGATCTCCACCCCAAGGTGGGCGGCGGCCGTCAGGGCCTCCTCGTCGGCGTAAGGGGTGACCATGAGCAGCCTGGAGGGCTTCTTCCCCTCCACCTTCTCGTAGAACTCCGCCTTCCTCCTGAAGGAGTAAACGTCCGCCCTCCCCACGTGGGACTTCACCTCCACCAGCACCACCTTCCCGTCCCTCACGGCCACGTCCACCTCCACCCAGCTGGGGTATCCGAAGGCCCACCCCTCCTCGTCGTTCTTCGCCCACCTCTCCACCTTCAGGCCCAGCTCCTTCTCCAGCA
>QNVD01000080.1 GCA_004347925.1 Hadesarchaea archaeon | reverse complement strand
GGAGCTGGTGGAGGCGGTGAGGGGGCTGGGGTTCGTGAGGGGGGTGGAGGTGGAGGGGGAGAAGCTGGTGGTGGAGCTGGAGGACCCGGAGACCCAGAACCCCTCCCTGGTGGAGGCCCTGGTGAGGAGGGGGGGAAGGGTGAGGTACGTCACGCCCTCCCCCCACGCGCTGGAGGAGACCTACCTCAGGCTGGTGAGGGGAAGTGAGGCCTGACAGGATCTGGGCGGTGGCCCGCAAGGACATGAGCAGCGCCAGGAGGCACCGGTACGTGCTCTACGGGCTGGTGGCGATCCCCCTGCTCTTCTCCCTCTTCATCCCCCTGGTCTCCCTCTACCCCGTGGTGACCGGGGAGGAGCCCTCGGAGAACGAGCTCCCACCCTTCGCCCAGCCAGGCCTTTCACCCAGGCAGGCGGTGGTGGCCGGGACGATCCACCTCTCCCTGCTCATGTTCCTGGTCCTCCCGGCGGTCATACCCTCCACCATAGCCTCCTACACCTTCGTGGGGGAGAAGGTGAACAGGCAGCTGGAGCCCCTTCTGGCCACCCCCCTCACCGACCTGGAG
Source organism: Hadesarchaea archaeon (assembly GCA_004347925.1). Classification (GTDB taxonomy): domain Archaea; phylum Hadarchaeota; class Hadarchaeia; order Hadarchaeales; family WYZ-LMO6; genus WYZ-LMO6. The sequence goes on along the minus strand of QNVD01000080.1, from coordinate 2,283 downwards.
CTCCTGCTGGGGAAGATCCTGGGGGCGCTCGTCCCCTCCCTCCTGGTCACCGCCCTCTCCTTCGCGGGCTTCGTGATCACGGTGGACCTGCTCACCCATCCCCTCTTCGGTCATCCCTTCCTGCCCGATCTCCTCTCCCTGCTGGTGGTGGGGGTCTACTCCCCCCTGGTCTGCCTCTTCTCCGTCTCCCTCTGCGTGCTGATCTCCTCCCGGGTGAGCGACGTGAGGGCGGCCATGCAGCTGGGGGCCCTGAGCGTCCTCCCCGCCCTGGCCCTCTACCTCCTCTCCGCGGGGGGAATCGTGGGGATGGAGGGAAGGACCCTCCTGGCCTTCGGGCTGGTGCTGGGCCTGGCCAGCGCCGGGCTCTTTTCCCTGGCCAGGGCCACCTTCAGGAGGGAGGAGATCCTCATCCGGTGGAGGTAGCCTATTTTTAGGGGGAGGGGAAGGGGGGAAGATGGGCAGGCTGATGAACGGGAGGGAGTACCTCCAGAGCCTGAGGAAGCTGAAGCCCACCCTCTACTTCATGGGGAGGAGGATAGAGAGCGTGGCGGACGAGCCCATGCTCAGGCCGCACGTTCAGGCGGCGGCCCTCACCTACGAGCTGGCCCACGACCCCAGGTACCGGGAGCTCCTGACGGCCACCTCCCACCTCACCGGGGAGAGGATCAACCGCTTCACCCACATCCACCAGGGGCCCGAGGACCTGGTGAAGAAGGTGGAGATGATGCGCCTGCTGGGGCAGAAGACCGGGAGCTGCTTCCAGAGGTGCGTGGGTCTGGACGCCCTGAACTCCCTGTACATCGTCACCTACGAGATCGACCAGAAGCTGGGGACGGAGTACCACCGGAGGTTCGTGGAGTACCTGAAGAGGGTGCAGAAGGAGGACCTGATGTGCACGGGCTCGGTCACGGACGTGAAGGGGGACAGGAGCCTGAGGCCCCACGAGCAGCCCGACCCCGACCTGTACGTGAGGGTGGTGGAGAGGAGGGAGGACGGGATCGTGGTGAGGGGGGCCAAGGCCCACCAGACGGGGGCCTCCAACTCCCACGAGGTGGTGGTCCTGCCCACCAGGGCCATGGGGCCGGAGGACAGGGACTACGCCGTGGCCTTCTCCGTACCCGTGGACGCCCCCGGCCTCATCCAAGTGCTGGGNAGGCAGACCAACGACACCAGGAGGCTGGAGGGGGAGATAGACTGCGGGAACCCCAAGTACGGGATCGTGGGGGGGGAGACCCTCATGATCTTCAACGACGTCTTCGTGCCCTGGGAGAGGGTTTTCATGTGCGGGGAGCACGAGTTCGCCGGGAGGCTGGTGGAGGTCTTCGCCACCTTCCACCGCCAGAACTACGGGGGGTGCAAGGTGGGGGTGGCGGACGTCCTGATAGGGGCCTCGGCCCTGCTGGCGGAGTACAGCGGGATAGCGGGGTCCTCCCACGTGGAGGACAAGCTCACGGAGATGATCCACCTGGCGGAGACCTGCTGGTGCTGCTCCCTGGCCTGCTCCTACCGGGGGCTGAGGACCCCCTCGGGGGCCTACTGGCCCGATCCCCTGCTGGCCAACGTGGTGAAGCTCAACATCACCAGGCTCCCCTTCGAGTGGTCCAGGCTGGCCCAGGACCTGGCGGGGGGCCTCATCACCACGGCCCCCTCGGAGAGGGACCTGAGGAGCCCGGAGGTGGGGAGGCTGGTGGAGAAGTACCTGGCCAGGAAGGAGGGGGTGCCGGCCGAGCACATCCTGAGGCTGTTCAGGCTGGTGGAGAACCTCTCGGTGGGAGGAGGGCTGCCGGAGTGCATGCACGGGGCGGGATCCCCCCAGGCCCAGAAGATCGTGATAAGGAGAAGGGGGGGAGTGGAGGAGAAGAAGAGGCTGGCCAGGATCATAGCGGGGCTGGAGAGGGACGAGCACCTGGAGAAGATCGTGGGGAAGGGATAAGGCCAGTTCCCCGCGCGGCTCTGGAATAACGTTCCCCAGACGCCTTCCAAGTTCGTGAGGGGGCGCGACCGAATCGGGGAGAGGCTTATACTAGCGGTAGTGCTAGTTACTAGCGGTGGTGCTAGTTGTACTTCGGCGACAGACCGAAGGTCAGGACGGAGGACTTCTACGACCGGGAGGATGAGCTCAGGAAGCTGGTCGACTCGCTGAGGAAGGGCAGCGCCCTCACCGTCGTCAAGGGCCTGCGCAGGCTCGGCAAGAGCTCCCTGATGCTCATAGGGCTGTCCAAGCTCGGCTCACCCCACCTCCTGATCGACTGCAGGCAGTTTGAGGAGGGGGCCCACCTTCCC
>QNVD01000008.1 GCA_004347925.1 Hadesarchaea archaeon | reverse complement strand
TCATCGCCAGGGGCTGGGCCTTCTCACCCCTCTCCTCCTTCGCCTGGGCGGGTGCCGCGGCGGGGGGGTCCTTCCTCTCCTCCTTCTTCTTCAGCTTCATCCCTCACCCCTTCTTCTTGGAGCCACCGTTTTTGCCCCCATTCTTCTTTTTCTTTTCCTCCCCTTTAGCCTTCTCCTCCGCCTCCTCCAGCTTCTCCCCCCTGGCCTCGGGGTGCACCATCTCCTCCTCCTTTTCCTCCTTCAGGGGCTTCTCCGCCTCCCCGTGCTTCACCTCCTTCTTCGCCCCCAGGATCTCCTTGTAGGCCTCCACGATCTCAGGCGGCCTCTTCATCATGGCCAGCTGCCTCTCCCTCTCCCTTATGGCCGCCATCTGGGTCCTCCTGATCTCCTCCTCGGGCACCAGCTCTATCACCCTCTTTATCCCCTTCAGCTTGTGCTTGGCGCAGACCTCGTCCACCCTGGGCTCCAGGGAGTCCAGGTAGGCGTTGACCATGTCGAAGGAGGCCTCCTCCAGCTTGCGCTGGGCCAGGCCCAGCTCGATGCGCAGGTCGAAGACGTCCACCCCCTTCTCCTCCAGCTTCTTCAGCTTGAACTTGATGTTCTCGATCCTGTCGTCGGCGGCGTAGTACTTGTCCAGCTCCTCCGGGGAGAGCCTGAAGGGAGAGTGCAGGATGGGCCTGAAGTTGACGTAGTACGGCCTTCCGCGGTTGTAGTCCGGGTTCACCACCATCCCGAACCCTATGGGGGCCCGGGAGACGGACCTGACGTGCTCCTCCCCGTACTTGGCCGCTATGCGCTGCAGCTCGCTCTCCTCCCTGGTCCAGAACTGAATCTGGGTGCGGCAGTTGGTCTTGATGGTCTCGGAGAAGTCGGCGATGGTCTGAGAGACCAGCATCACCCCGATACCCCACTTCCTGAACTCCCTGACCGCCCTCTCCAGCTGGAGCTCCCCCGCCCCGCTTCCCCCGTACTTCGGGAGCAGCCTGTGCACCTCGTCGAAGATCAGGAGCACCTTCAGCTCGGGGTGCTCTCTGGGCTGGGACTCGAAGATGGACTGAATCACGTTGGTGACGAAGACGTCCATGTCCCCCGGCTTCAGCCTCTCTATCACGAACACCGTGATCTTGCCCCTGGCCTCCTCCCCCAGCAGCTCCTTCATGTCGATCTTCTGCCTGGGGTTGGTGATCAGCTTCACCACCCCCGGGAAGCTCCTGGCGTCGGCCTCCGTCAGCCCGAACCTGGGGTAGTGGGAGAGCATCCTCTCGTCCGTGCACTTCCTCAGGAAGCCCGTCCACTGGGCGGTGGGGTCGAAGACTATCACGTTCTTGCCCTGCTTGAGCGCCTCCTCCGCTATCACCATGGAGGAGATGGTCTTGCCCCCTCCCGTGGCCCCCGCCGTGATGACGTGCATCCGGAGGTCGTTGAGCTTCAGGTAGGCGTCGCGCTTGGCCTCCGCCAGGGTGCCCAGCTTGATGCTGTCCGGGCCGGGCTGGGGGAGCTCGTTCAGGAAGAGGGTGGCCTCGAACCTGCGCTTGGCCCCCCTCCTCCTCTTCACGTACCTGTAGGAGAACCTTCCCGCCACCCCCATCCCCACCAGGCAGAGCAGGAGGAGGGCCAGCATCCAGAGGGGCAGGCCCAGCACCTTCAGCTCCCTGGGCGGCCTCCTCACCTGCATGAACTCCTGATCCGGCGTCAGGCTGAACTCCTTACCCGCCCAGAGGTAGGTCCCTCCCGTCCTCACCAGGTAGTCCCCCTCCGGGAGGTTCTCGGGCACCCTCAGCTCGAAGGTGTGGAGCCTAGTCTCCCCGGCCTCCAGGGTGAGGTTCTCCGCCGCCTCCGCTATGACCTCCCCCGCCGCGGTGACCAGCTGGACGGAGACCAGGGAGGAGATGGTGGTGTTGCCCACGTTCTTCACCTCCACCCCCACCCTCACCACCCTCCCCGGGGCGATACTCGGGGGAACCATCTTGAGCTCCGCCCTCAGGTACTTCCTCACCTCGACGGTGTCCGTGGCGCTCACGGAGATCACGTTCCCATTCAGCCTGTAGTCCGCCCTGGCCTTCACCAGGTAGTAGCCCTCCTCCGCCGTGTCGGGGACCTGCAGGGACGCATCCACCGTCACCGTCTCCCCGGCCTCCACCAGCTTGGACTGCCCCGTGGCGTCGGGGAGGAGGGTGACCCCGGCGGAGGTGAGGAGCTCCAGGAAGAGCTGGGTCTCCGAGGCCATCTCCCCCATGTTGACCAGCGTGACCTTCACCGGAAGCATCCCTCCGGGGGAGACCGTCCTCACCATGGGGGTGACCTTCAGGTCGAAGAGGCCCCTGGAGCTGGGGAGGACCCTTATGGTCACGGGAACGCTCTTCTCCGTGGCCGTGTCCTTGATCACCACCTCCCCGGTGTAGGTCCTGGGCGTGGTCTTCCTGGGTATCTTCACCGAGACCTTGATCCTCCCCGTCTCCCCGGGGTTCAGGGAGAGGAGGGTGGGGCTGAAGGCCAGGAAGTCCTCGTCCTTGACCTCCCCCGCGGCCGAGGGCCTGAGGTCCAGGGGGATGAAGGCGTTGTTCTTCACCGTGAGGTAGACGTCGGCCGTCCCCTCCTGGTAGAGCTCCAGGGAGAGGGACTCGGGATCCACCGTGATGGGCTCCCTGGGGGCCACGTTCTCCACCATGAGCTGGAAGGCCTTCTCCATCAGGGACTGGAGCCTGTAGGCGGACTCGTTCTCCTGCTGCCTGAGGTTCTCTATCCCCTGCCACACCGTCTGGAAGCCCGACCAGAGGGCGTTCACCATGTTCTCCATCAGGCCCACCGAGGTGCCCTGGAGGGCTATCAGGTTGTCCAGGATCTGGCTCATGGTCTGGAGCGGGCTGAGCAGGGTGTTCTCCAGCGTCTTCATGTTCTCCTGCGTGACCAGGCTGGAGACGATGGAGGCCATGTTGTCCACCACGCTCTTCAGGTTCTCGGCCGCGCTGGACATGGTCCCCGAGGCCTGGGTGAGGGTGCTGGTGGCCTGCTCCATCTGGGAGATGGTGTTCTCCAGCCTGAGCACCTGGGTGGCGAAGGGATCGTACTCCGCCAGCACGTAGGCGGCGGTGGAGGAGCGCAGGTTGTCCTCCGCCGTGATGGTGTAGTGGGTGATGTCTATGGTTCCTCCCAGGTTGATCCAGGTCCCGCTCCTCACCCTGGTCCAGAAGTCCCACTCCTCCGCCCTGTAGACCCTCAGGTACCAGATATCCCCCACCTGGCTCAGGTAGGAGGAGAAGTCGAAGGTGACGGTCAGCCTGGAGAAGTTGTCCGTGAAGACCGGGTGGAGCAGGACCACCACGGAGCGGTGAGTGGCCCTGGTCCCGTCCACGCTGGTGAAGGCGGAGGGCGGGGTGTCGGCTCTCACCAGGTTCTCCAGGTTGTCGTAGGGCTGGAGCTGGTCCAGGTTGAGGTTCTCGTACCTCAGGGTGGCCCCCACTCCAGTGAACCTCACCTCCAGGTCGAAGCGCCCGGCAAACACCTGCTTGCTGTACCTCCCGTTCTCATCCGTGCTCACCTCGAAGGCCTTCTCCCCCGTCCCCACCTCGTAGAAGGTGAAGGTGGTGGGTATGGGGGTTCCCTCCAGGCTCCTCACCTCTCCCCTCAGGTTGATGGGCCTTCCCGCCAGGACCTCCCTGGAGTTCTCACCCCTCAGCCCCTCCGCGTCCACCCCGCTCACCCTCACCTCGTAGAGGCCGCGCTTCGGGAAGGTGTAGGTGAAGGAGTAGTCGCCGTTGTCCAGGGTCTGGACGCTCTTCACGAGCTGCCCCGAGACGTAGACCTGCAGGTTGATGCGGGAGGCCGGAGTGAGGTCGGGGAGGGAGAGGGCCCTCCCGCTGAAGCCGAAGGGAACGCCCTCGGGGGCCACCTCCCCCTGCGGGATCAGGGAGATCCAGAGGGTCCCCACGGTGAGGGTGGTGGAGTTCTCCGCCTCCAGCCCCCTGCGGTCCGTCACCCTCACCCTCACGTTCTCCTTCCCTATGTTGTCGGGGGCGGTGAGGGTGAGGGAGTAGCTCCCGGTGGAGGAGGTGGGCAGGACGAACTCCTGCCCCGCGAAGGTGAGGATCACGTTCTCGTTCTCCACGGGCGTATCCTCCGGGAGGAGGGTGAGGGTGCCGCTCACCGTCACGTTCTCCCCCGGGTTCACCACCCTGTCGCTCAGGAGGACGGGGAGGCTGAGGGCCTTCACCTGGTAGGGGGCGGGCTGGTTGTACACGTACCCGCTTATCCCGTTGGCGGTGAGGATGGAGACGTCCAGGTAGCGGACGTAGGTTTCCAGGGAGGAGGGGGCGGTGTAGGAGGCGTAGGTCCTCCAGTAGCCGCTGGTGACGTGGGTCAGACCGGGCGGGCTGGGGGTGGCCCCGTCCACCTTCACGGTGGCGCTCCCCATGGTCACAGGGAAGACCTCCGAGCCGTTGTTCTCCAGGATCCTCACGGCCAAGTAGAAGTTCTCCCCCGGG
>QNVD01000079.1 GCA_004347925.1 Hadesarchaea archaeon | reverse complement strand
GGCCTGAGCTCCACGAAGTCGTCGTCTATCCAGAGGTAGACGGGCTGGGGGGAGACCCCCTCCACGACCAGGACGTCGTAGCCCGCGAACTTGAGCTCGGGCCCCCAGTGGCCCGCCGAGCTGGACCAGCCCAGGATGGAGGTGAGGGGCGACTTGAAGACCACCACGTACCTGCCGGTGGGTATCCTGGTGCCGGTGAGGGGTCCCGTGCAGAAGAAGAGCTTGTTGGCCTCCCCCAGCGGATCCGCCCCCGGGGGCACCTCCCTGTAGAGCAGGTAGCTCCCCAGCCCCACCCCGCCCAGGAACCTCCTGGCCAGGTCGGGGGGGAGGGACTCTTTCCTGATCTCCTTCGTGGAGAGGTTGACCCTCAGGATCTTCCCCACGTACCCTCCCTTCACCCCTTCACCTCCCCCAGGACCTCTCCGGAGAGGGTGAGGCCCGCCAGAAGCTTCTGGGCGGCGGAGATCCTGCTCCTGAGGCTGGAAACCTCCGAGGTCACCAGCTCAAGGGCGTCGGTGGGGCAGGCCTTCACGCACTCAGGGTCCCCGTCGCAGAGATCGCACACCCTCACCACGTTGGTCTCCTCGTCCAGCACGATGGCCCCGAAGGGGCAGACGTTCATGCACCAGGTGCAGCCTATGCACTTCTGGGGATCCACCCTTATCCTGTGCTGCTCGTCCACCTCCAGCGCCCCCTCCGGGCAGGAGCTGACGCAGGGGGGCTTGTCGCAGAACTGGCAGCTCAGGGGCAGGAAGAAGTAGGGGGGGACGAAGGTGACCCTGATGAGGGACTTCTTGGGGTTGCATCCCTTCTTCTTGGCCTCGGCGCAGGCCAGCTCGCAGGTCCTGCACCCCGTGCACTTGTCCAGGTCCACCTTCAGGTACCTGCGCATTTTCTCGTTTGGCATCGGGGAGTTAAAAATTTATTCGTCTGCCCTCGGGCCGAGCTCGTAGAGGAACTCCGCCCCCGGCATCTCCATGAAGCTCCTCACCACCTCCTCCGGGCTTCCCTCCTTCACCAGCCTTCCGTCCAGCATGAGGAGGGCCCGGTGGGAGATCTCCCTCACGAAGTCCAGGTGGTGGCTGACCACGATCATGGTGAGGCCCAGCTCCCGGTTGAGGAGCTTCAGCACGTTGGTCACCCCCCTCAGGGTGAGGGGGTCCAGATCCCCGAAGGGCTCGTCCAGGAAGAGGACGGAGGGGCGGAAGAGGAGCTCCAGGGCTATGGCCAGCCTTATCCTCTCCCCCCAGGAGAGCTCGAAGGTTTTCCTGTCCACCACCTCCTCCGGCAGCTGGCAGAGCCGCAGGGTGGGCTTTATCACCTTGGAGACGGCCTCCCAGGGAGCCACGGGGAAGAGCTCCTTCACCAGGGTTTTCTCCAGCCCCAGCTCCTCCAGCCTGACCTCCGCCTCCCTCTCCGGGTAATCGGTGAGCCTGTAGAGGGCGTCCACCACCTCCTCCCTGAGCCCCAGCTCCCTGGCCCTCTTCCTGGCGTAGGCCAGCGCCCTCTCCCCCTTCACCCCCAGCCTGGCCATGGCCAGCTCCCTGACCGTGGCGTGGTAGGGCAGGTCGAGCTCCTGGTGGATCCTGCCTATCCTCCTCCTCACCTCCATCGCCCGGTAGCTCAGTCTGGCCATGTTCACCGTCCTCCCCTCCATCCTGTAGAGGACCTCCCCCTCATCGGGGAGCTCCATCCCGGAGAGGAGCCTGAGCAGCACGGTCTTCCCCACCCCGGAGGGACCCACGATGGAGAGGATCTCCCCCCTCCTCACCTCGAAGCTCACCCCCTTCAGCTCGAAGGTCTCCTTCAGGACCTCCGCGTGGTACCTCTTCCTGAGGTTCCTCACCCTCAGGAGGATTCCCCTGCGGGGGGGAGAGAGGGGAAGGGGGGGCTCCAGCTGGGAAAGGAAGTGGGAGATCACCTCCCTGGGTGGACCCACCTCCACCACCCTCTTCTCCAGCCACATCACCCTGTCGGAGAGGGCCAGGAGGAGGGAGGGCAGGTGGGAGGCCACCAGCACCGAGATCCCCAGCTCCTCCCTGATCCTCCTTATCTCCTCCACCGCCTGCTTCTTGGTGGCCGGGCAGGTCATGGTCACGGGCTCGTCGAGCAGGAGGAGGAGGGGCCTGCTCCCCAGGGCCAGCTGCCTCGCCAGCACCAGCCTCTGCTTCTCCCCCCCGCTGAGGGTGAAGGCGGGGTGGTTCTCCTTGTGCAGGAGCCCCACCGCCCTCAGGAACTTCCTTCCCTCCTCCCTCAGCCTGAGGAACTCCTCGGAGTCCTCGGGAGGCAGGGGCAGGGCCTCGTCCCCCGTCTCCAGGGCGTGCAGCCTCCTCATCACGTTCTCCAGCACGGTGCCCTCCCAGAGCCCGAAGGAGCGCTGGAGGTGAAGGGCCGTCAGCTCCCTCAGCCTCCTCCGGTCCTCGGGGGGTGAGGAGGGGGTGAGGATGGCTTCCCCCAGCCTCACCTCACCCCTCTCGAAGGGGAGGGACCCCCTCAGGACGCGGATCAGGGTGCTCTTGCCCCCCCCGCTCCTCCCTATGAGGCCCAGGATCTCCCCCCTTCCCAGCTCGAAGGAGACGTCCTCCAGCGCCTCCACCTTCCCCCCTCCCTCCAGGGGGTAGCTCTTGCACAGGCCCCTCACGGTGAGGATGGGTTCCCGGTCCATCCTTACTAAAAACCCCGATGGGACTAAAAGGAGGGGTCCCTCATTCTTGCTGTGGGAAGGGAGAGGGTGATCATAGCTTCCCCCGAGGTCTACTCCTACGGGGCCATGCTGGTGGGGGGAATCCTGAGGGAAAGGGGATACGGGGTGAGGGTGGTGAGGGGGCTGGAGGGGCTGGAGGGGGAGAGGTGGG
>QNVD01000078.1 GCA_004347925.1 Hadesarchaea archaeon | reverse complement strand
GGCCAAGGCCGCCATAAGCACGGGGATCAAGGTACTGCTGGAAAAGTACGGGATAGGGGTGGAGGAGGTGGAGAAGGTCTACCTGGCGGGGGCCTTCGGGACCTACATAAGGGTGGAGAACGCTCACCGCATAGGGCTCCTCCCCGGGGTACCCCTGAGCAGGGTGGAGAAGGTGGGGAACGCGGCCCTGGAGGGGGCCAGGCAGGCCCTGGTCTCGGTGAGGAGGAGGGAGGAGGGTGAGAGGCTGGCCGAGAGGATGGAGTACCTGAACCTGGAGAGCGAGAGCGACCTACTCTACAGGCTGGTGGGTGAGCTCTCCTTCCGCCCCTCCTAGGCCTCCAGGCCCAGCTCCCTCAGGATCCTCCTTATGGTCCTCTCGGTCTCGCACCTCTTCTCCTCTTCCACCAGCTTCCTCTTCAGGGCCTCGAACTCCACCTTCCCCTTCTCCTTCTCCTTGAGGATGAGGTCCCTGGTGGTGGGGAAACCGCAGGCCTCGAAGAAGGCGTCCACCAGGATGTCGCCCGCCTCCTGCATGTAGGGGGCGAGGGGATCCATCTCCGCCAGGCAGTAGTTCTCGTTCTCCTCGTTGTGGTGCTCTTGGAAGAGCCTCTCCTTCAGGGCCCTGAGGTCCTCGCAGGAGAGGCCCACCATCTTCTTGGCCACCGCGTGGGCGGAGCCGCAGGGCGTGTCCCTCAGCACCTCCACCGCCCTTATCCTGCCCCCCTCCCTCACCACCCTGAAGCGTGGCCTGCCGAAGTGCCTGCAGAACTCCCGGATGAGGGGATCCTGGCTGTCCTCCAGGGCGCAGAAGGGCTCCGGGAACTCCACGTGTATCCCCCTCCTCTCCAGCTCCTCCTCCACGCTCTTCCTCCCCTCCGGGGCGTGCTGGCGGTCGTCTATGGGGTAGAGGACGCTCCTGGCCCCCACCCTCTCGGCTATGGGGGGGATGAGGTCCCCCAGCCTGGAGTGGATGCCGAGCACCAGCAGGAGGTCGCACCTCACCTGGGGAAGGCTGCGGGGAACGTAGCGGGAGGGCTCCTCCCACAGCCTGCTCCAGATCTCCTCCCCGGGGTGCTCCTCCTCCAGCAGCTCGGGGGTGAGCTCGAAGGTTCCAACGGTGTAGCCGCCCAGCCCCCTCAGGACCAGGTTGTTAACCATCTGCTCCCCGAAGGGTCCCCGGTAGAGCATGAAGACCTTCATCCCTCATCCCCCCAGCAGCTCCAGGCACTTCCTCACCCCCTCCACGGCGTCCCTTCCATAGGCATCCGCCCCTATTTGCCTGGCGAACTCCTCCGTCACCGCCCTTCCCCCCACGATCACCTTGACCCTTTCCCTGAGCCCCGCCTCCTTCAGCGCCCTCATCACCTCCTCCATGTAGGGGGCGGTGGAGGTGAGGAGGGCGGACATCCCCACCAGCTGGGGCCTGTGCTCCCTCACCCCTTTCACGAAGGTTTCCGCGTCCACGTTTACCCCCAGGTCCACCACCTCGAACCCGCTGGACTGGAGGAGGATGGAGAGCACGGTCTTCCCTATGTCGTGCACGTCCCCCTTCACCGTCCCCAGCAGGATCCTCCCCCTCCCCTTCCCCTCACCCTCCTTCCCCAGGTGGGGCCTGAGGAGCTCCACCGCCCTCTTCATGTTGGCCCCCGAGACGATCAGGTCGGACTCGAAGTACCTCTTGAACTCCTTGCTCTCGTACCCCCTTCCTATCTCCTCCAGACCCCGGTTGAGCTCCTCCAGGATGTCGTAAGCCCCCCTCCCGCTCTCCAGCCTCTTGAGGCAGAACTCCCTTATCTTGTTCCCCTTGAAGTCCAGGAGGGCCTCCAGGGCCTCCCTCACTCCCGACATCCAGAAACCTAAGGGAGGGGGTATTTTATCCTATGGCGTAGTGCAGCTCCCTGCAGCCCGGGCACCTGGCCTTCTCCAGGGCAGCCCTCGCGGCCTCCCTGAACCTCCCCAGCCCCTCCGGCAGGGGAGGGGTCCCCCTCCAGAGCACCTCCCTCCTGACCAGGATCCTTCCCCCCTCCAGGACGGGAAGGAAGTCCTCCAGCAGGAGCTCCCCGGAGGAGAGGGCCGTTACCCTCACGTGGCCCCTGGTGTAAAAGAGCCCGTTCTCCTGGCAGGGGAGGGGATCCCTTCTCGCGTACTCTGGCCTGAGCCTCTCCCCCTCCCTCCCGCAGATGATCACCGCCCTCCCCTCCTCCAGGCAGCCGCTCTCCCAGTCGCTCAGGATGACCTCGAACTCCCTCCCGCGCAGCCCCGGGGGCACCTCGTACTCCAGCGGGGGGTTGCTGCAGGGGTAGTACCTGGGGGCGTTCAGGGGGAAGGGCACGAGTATGGTGTCCTCCTCCCTGAGGTTGCAGACCATGGTTTCGGGGAGCCCCAGCTCCTCGGGCTCTCGCCTCCCCTTCAGCAGGAGCAGGACCTCCAGCCCCATCAGGGAGGGAGGGAAAGGTTCGTTAAAAAGGGAGGGGGTAAGCCTCTTTTTGGGGAAGGAGGAAACGGACGGAGGATCTTGCCGACGGTGGTGAAGCTGGTTCCGGTGGGGGGGCTTCCGGCTTGGGTTCTCACCGAGCTGGGGCCCAGGCTGCAGGGATCCTTCCGGGGCAGGCTAAGGGCGGTTCCCTCCCCCCAGCTGGAGGTGCCGGCCAGGGCCTACCGGCGGGAGAGGGGGCAGTACGAGGCCCCCGCCTTCCTGGAAGAGATGCTCGGGAGGTGCCAGGGCAGGTTCCTGGCCGTGACGGGGGTGGACCTCTACGCCCCGGGCCTGAACTTCGTCTTCGGCCTGGCCCAGTGCCCTGGGAGGGGGGCGGTGGTCTCCCTTCACCGGCTGGACCCCGGTTTCTACGGGCAGAAGGGGGGGAGGGGGCTCCTCCTGGAGAGGCTGGCGAAG
>QNVD01000077.1 GCA_004347925.1 Hadesarchaea archaeon | reverse complement strand
GTTCTCCAGCCATATCTCCAGCCTCCCCTGCTTCCCCAGCAGCACCTCCGCCTCCTGGGGGGTGAGGGCGGGCACCTCGTACAGGATGAGGTTTCCCCCCAGGGCCTTCAGCACCGCCCCCCTGGTCCCCAGGGGATCCACCCTGTTCTTCAGGATCTCTATCACCTCGTTCCTGGTCTGGGTGCAGACCTCGTTCGTGACGTTCTCCCTGAGCAGGCGTGCTCTGCTCCCCACCAGGTTCTCCACCAGGTTGAGGAGCCCCTCCGTGGCCCTCACCCCCACCTCCACCCTGGCTACGCCCGTGTGGGGGTCGTAGGGAAGGCCCTCCTTCAGGGCCTCTCCGTGCTCGTCCAGGGGGAGGACCCTGGTGTGCAGCTCGTTCTCCAGGATCCCCACCACCTCCTCGTAGGCCCCTGGAAGCTCGGAGGGGGAGAACTGGAAGACCAGGTGGGAGGCCTGCAGGGAGAGGAGGATCCTGGAGCCCCCCACGATGTCCACCCCGAAGTTCAGGCCACGGGTGAACTCGCTGGCCCACCCCAGCGTGCTCCTGGTCCTCTCGTTCACCCCCGCCCAGGGCCTCCAGACCGAGGCCACCGAGAGCAGGGCCACCAGCATCGCCAGCAGGAAGTACCTCTCCCTAAAGAGCGACAGGGATCTCCCTCCTTTCCTCCTTTCCCAGCACCAGGGCGGCGTTCAGGAACCAGGTGTTCACCACGTCGAAGATCATCCCCACCAGAAGGGGGAAGGTAAGCTCGTCCACCAGGGTGGAGGTGGTGAGGAGGTTCACGAAGAGGAGGGTGAGGAAGGTGGTTCCGTTGACCATCAGGCCCGTCACCATGGCCGCCGCCGCCCTCTCCCTCGGGGTTCCCCCCACCCCCTTCTCCACCGCCGTGACCAGGAGGTTGTTGGTGTCGTCGGAGTACCCGAGCAGCATGAGCAGGCCGGCCATGGAGCCCATGCTCAGCCTCACCCCCACCAGGGACATGCACCCCAGGGCGTCGAAGACGTTCAGCCAGACCGATCCCAGGATGCTCCCGCTCGTCTTCAGGCTCCTGAAGTTGAGGAAGATGACGAGGGCCATGAGGATGGGGGCCACCGCCAGGGCGTTCCTGGCCTGTCGCTTGGAGAGGCTGGTGAGGACGGAGCCCATGTTGTACACCGTCACCTGGTTCTCGCTCACCCCCAGCTCCCCGGCGAGGGAGAGCCTCAGGTTCTCCCTCACCCCCTGGGGGAGGTCCAGGTTGTCCGCCTCTATGTCCAGGCCGTGGAGTCCCCCGTAGGAGGTGAGCTTCACCTCAGCCTTCCCCCCCAGCAGGTTCTCCACCACCCCCTCCACCTCGGCCAGCTGGGGGTAGTTCTCCATCCCCCTCACCTGGATGAGGGTTCCCCCCCTGAAGTCGCGGCTCAGGGGAACCCCCCTGACCAGGAGGCAGACCAGGAAGAAGAGGGCCAGCACCAGGGGGGGGATCAGCATCCTGCGGGTGCTCCACCGGTGGAGGTGGTAGGCGGGATCCAGCTTCAAGGTCTCTCCGCTTCCTTCCCCCCGATTCATAAAAAAGGTTCTGGAGGGGCGGGTCCACCTCCCCGGGGCGGAACGGGTAAAATAGTTCTCCCTCCCATNTAGGCCCGTGGGAGTGAGGGAAGGAGACAGGGTGATCCTGCTGGACGAGAGGGGGAAGAAGTACCTGGTGAGGGCGGAGAGGAGGATGCTCCACACCGACCTGGGCTTCCTCAACCTGGCCGACCTCCTGGGGATCTCCTTCGGGGAGAGGATAAGGAGCCACACCGGGAGGGAGTTCGTGGTCCTGAGGCCGAGGATGAGCGACTTCCTTCAGAAGATGAGGCGTCTTCCCCAGGTGGTGCTCCCCAAGGACGCCGCCCAGGTGGTGGCCCACACCGGCGTGGGCCCCGGGGACCTGGTGGTGGACGGGGGGACGGGCTCGGGGGCCCTGGCCCTCTTCCTGGGGAACCTGGTCAGGCCGGACGGGAGGGTGGTGAGCTACGAGGTGAGGGAGGACTTCGCGGAGGTGGCCAGGGAGAACGTGAGGCTGGCGGGGCTGGAGGGGGTGGTGGAGGTGAAGCTCAAGGACCTGAGGGAGGGGATAGAGGAGAGGGACGTGGACCTGGTGACGCTGGACCTCCCCTACCCCGAGCAGGTGGCCCCCCACGCGGAGAGGGCCCTGAAGCCCGGGGGATATTTGGCCGTCTTCACCCCCACCGTGGAGCAGGTGCAGCGCCTCCATCCCGAGCTCCGCAGGCTGGGGTTCGCCGAACTCAGAACCATGGAGTGCCTGGTCAGGGAGTGGGAGGTGAGGGAGGGGTGCACCAGGCCAAGCACCAGGATGCTGGGTCACACCAGCTACCTCACCCTGGCCAGGAAGGCGGGGCTGGGCCCCCGGGAGTAGCGGGGTCATCCCTCCAGTCGATGGAGGGTCCCGTGGGTGTCTGGTCCTAGGCCCCTGGCTGGGGTCTGGCCCTCACCAGTCTGGCCTTGAACCCGTAGTGTATGATCCCCTCCTCCCCCTCCTCCTTGATCCTCCTGAAGACCAGCTCCACCTCATCCCCTATCCTCACCTCCTCCTCCTGGCAGTCCGTTAGCTGGGCCATCACCCTCGGTCCCTCCTCCAGCTCCACGATGGCCAGCACGTAGGGGATCTGCTCCCTGAAGTCCCCCGGCCCCGAGTAGACGGTGGTGAAGGAGTAGATCCTCCCCCTCCCGCTGAGCCTGTAGGGCTCCAGCTGGCCCACCCTCCTGCAGTTGGGGCAGATGGCCCTGGGGGGGAAGAAGATCCTGTTGCAGTGCCCGCACCTGGTGCCCACCAGGCCGTAGCGGTTGGGTATCTCCCTCCAGAACCTCGGGACGTGCATGCTATCTCCTCCTGAAGAGGTGCACCACCGCCGTCCCCCCGCTCCCCCCCACCGTGTGGGTAAGCC
>QNVD01000076.1 GCA_004347925.1 Hadesarchaea archaeon | reverse complement strand
CCACCACCATGGGCTCCGCAGAACCTTCCCCACGGAAACAAAAAAGCCTGCCGGGTCAGGGCGGGAGGGGCTTGCCCTCCGCCTTCCTCTTCTCCCTCTCCTTGTCCGCCCCCGTCCTCTTCGCCCCCGCCACCTTCTTCACCCCCTCCAGCCCGGGCTTGAACTCCGCCAGGGGCTTTATCTCGGCCTTGCCCGAGCGCCTCAGGATCTCCAGGGCCTCCCTTCCCCTGGCGGTCCTCACCAGGACGGTGGACCTCCCCAGCGGGGAGCCCACCGCCCCCGCGGAGAGGTCGGCCAGCTCGGAGGTGAAGTCGGTGCAGAGGGTGCAGGAGGGATTGACGCACTCGTGGAGGGCCTTCACCTCTATCTCCTTGCTCTGCCCGTCCCTCAGCCTGCAGATGAACTTCCCCTTCTTGATGTCGAACTTGGCCACCTCCTCGAAGCTGACCCCCAGCCTCTCCCTCAGGAAGTCCCTGAGCTTCTCGTGGTGGAAGGACTCCATGCAGAAGAGGCCCACCACCAGCCTGATCCTCTCCCCGAGCTTGGGGTAGGGCAGGTCCCCGCGCTGCATCTTCCTCACCGCCCTCACCTGGCAGGGGACGCCCACCACCGCCACCTTCTGCAGGGAGAGCTTCTCCACGGCCTCCCTCAGGGGGAGGAAGAGGGGACCCCTGGTGTACTTGGTCCCCGCCGCGGAGAGGACCTCCTCCCTGGTTCTGGCCACCATGGCCCTGGGCCTCCAGGGCTCCTCCCCCACCCCCATCAGGAGGGCGCCGTCCAGGTAGCCCTCCTCCAGCAGGGAGAGGAGGAGGGTGGAGACCGCTCCCCCATCCTGGCACCTCTTCAGGACCTCCTCGTCCAGGGAGCGCACGGAGAGGGCCTCCAGGAAGCTTCCCACGGAGGGATCGGTCTGGGCCCCCTCGGGGAGCTCCAGAAGGTTCTTCTCCGTGGGGGTCTGGGGGCAGACGGAGTAGCAGGTTCCGCAGGAGGTGCACTTCCCCTTGATCTTGGGTTCGTTCTCGAAGGCCAGCACCCCGGGATCGCAGGAGACCACGCAGGCGGCGCAGCCCGCGCAGAGGTTAGCCCTCACCACCTCCTTGAGCAGGTGGCCAAAGACCTTGGGTTTGGCCTCCATCTTCTCACCGGAGTTTACGGGGAAATTGAAACCCCGGCCTATTTAACCTTTGCCCTGAATCCTGGTCAGTTTAAATCCAGATCGTAAGGGTCCTGGTTTCAGCTCTCCCTAGACATTACATCGATCTCCAAGGAGGCATGGCAGATAAGGTCGCGAATAAGGATCAGTCAAACGGTTTTGGGAAACGCCGGAGGAAATTCAACTTTCCACAGATTTAGTTTTCAAAAAAATCTTAACCCCTCACTCATTTTTTGGGTTTTTGTGTTGAGAGAAGAAAGGCAAAAGCGGTAGCCTGGCTTTTGACCTCAGGCTATAGCTCCTAAGCAAGACCTTTTTTCTTCCCCGACAAGGGAGAGGATGCGCGGGAGGGAACTGCTGCTGCTGACGGTCACCGCCGCCTCCTTCCTCACCCCCTTCCTTGGCTCCTCCGTCAACCTGGCCCTCCCCTCCCTCCAGGAGGACTTCGGGGTGGACGCGGTCCTCCTGAGCTGGGTGAACACCTCCTTCCTCCTGAGTTCCGCGGCCCTCCTCCTCCCCCTGGGAAGGCTGGCCGACCTGAGGGGAAAGAGGAAGTTCTTCGTCCTGGGCCTGCTCTTCCTCCTCCTCTCCACCCTCCTCTCCTCCCTCTCCCCCTCCTTCCCCCTCCTCCTGCTCTTCCGGATCCTTCAGGGGGTGGGGAGCGCCATGGTGGTCTCCACGGGCGTGGCCCTCCTCACCTCCGCCTTCCCCAGGGAGGAGAGGGGGAGGGTGCTGGGGATAAACACCGCCGCCGTCTACCTGGGCCTCCTCACCGGCCCCTCCCTCGGAGGCTTCCTCACCCAGACCCTGGGCTGGAGGAGCGTCTTCCTCTTCGCCTCCTCCCTCTCCCTCCCCGTCTTCCTGCTCTCCCTCAGGCTGGAGGAGGAGGGGGAAAGGGGGGGAAGCTTCGATCTCCCGGGCTCCCTGACCTACGGGGCCATGCTGGTTCTCCTCGTCTACGGTCTCTCCTCCCTCCCCTCCGGGCTGGGGGTCCTTTCCCTCCTCTCCGGGGCGGTCCTCCTCCCCCTCTTCCTGGTCCTGGAGAGGAGGGGGGAGGAGCCGGTGCTGGATCCCAGGCTCTTCAGGGGCAACAGGGTCTTCGTCTTCTCCAACCTGGCCGCCCTCATCAACTACAGCGCCACCTACGCCGTGACCTTCCTCCTGAGCCTCTACCTGCAGCATCCCCGCTCCCTCTCTCCGGGGGAGGCGGGAACGCTGCTCATGGTCCAGCCCCTCCTCCAGACCCTCTTCTCCCCCTGGGCGGGCAGGCTTTCGGACAGGGTGGAGCCCCAGCTGGTGGCCTCGGCGGGGATGGGCCTGACCTCCGCCGGCCTCCTCTCCCTGGTCTTCCTGGGGGAGGAAACCCCCCTGGTCTGGGTGGTGGGGAGCCTGGTCCTGCTGGGCCTGGGGTTCGCCCTCTTCTCCTCCCCCAACACCAACGCGGTGATGAGCTCCGTGGGGAGGGAGTTCTACGGGGTGGCCTCCGCCACGCTTGGCACCATGAGGCAGGTGGGGCAGGTGACCAGCATGGGGATCACCGCCCTGGCCTTCTCCCTCCACCTGGGCAGGACCAGGCTGGAGCCGGCGGTCTACCCCCTCTTCCTGGAGAGCCTGAGGGCCCTCTTCCTCCTCTACTCCCTCCTCTGCCTGTCCGGGGTCTTCTTCTCGCTGGCCAGGGGGAAGGTGCACGTCAGCGCACGGAGATCCTAGCCCCCCGGTTGTCCGCCCCGGAGGTGAAGACCTCCCCCCCTCCCCTCTTCTCCAAGAACCTCCTGACCTTCCCCT
>QNVD01000075.1 GCA_004347925.1 Hadesarchaea archaeon | reverse complement strand
ACTTAATCGGATCTATGTTACAAGAAGTTGTGGAGGGTAAATTAACCTTCATCATACCAAGATTCGCCAAAAGTGCATCAACACTAATGGCTTGTGCCGCTGATGAGCTAGTGATGACTCCCGCTTCTGAACTCGGACCAGTTGATTTGATGATAGAAAAGGAAGGTGGAGAGTTGATCTCCATCTTGTCGTTACTAGAATCGTTAAGGGTTGTTGCGAAAATGGAGTTAGGTGAAGCAAAAAAAGAGGTGATCCAAAATTTGTTACAAAAGCTTCCCCCTACAGAGTTGGGGGATTATAACAGACTTTCTGAGCACATGATAGACTTGGCTGAAAAATTGCTCTCCAGAAGAATGTTTAAGGAGGATAAAAATTGTGCTCACCAAATAGCACAAAAGCTCTGTGGGGGCTATAAGTCTCATCGGGCTTGTATTACGCTTGCTGACGCGAGGGAGTTGGGATTTAAATTGTCCAATCTCCCGCCTGAGGTAATGGATATGGTATGGAATCTAAACAAACTCTGGGAAACAATAGTTCTAAAATATGACGAGGAACTGTCTTCAAGTGACTCTAAACCAATTAGCCTTGAAGTTGGCAGGGGGATAATTTTCTCCGTTTGTCCCAAAAAGCAAGGGTCTAAGTAAGTTTCTCCTAGCGAGAGCTAACTTATATACTACTATAGTAATCTATATGATGGCTGTCAGCGAGAAAGAGCTGGAGAGGATTGCAGAGCAGTACAAGAGAGCACAGGAGTGGAGGAAGAAGTACTACAGCGACAAGAGCACGATACTCGTCTCCAAGGAGGTCAAGAGGGAGCTGGACAGGAGGAAGGCGTACCCGAAGGAGCCCTACGACTCGGTGCTCAGGAGGATACTGGGACTAAAGAGATGAAGGTTGCCCTCATAGCCGATCTGCACCTAGGCTTCGGGCAGGGGGAGAGGAAGAAGGACGCAACCGAGGCGATGAGGAAGGCCTTTCAGGCAGCCCTAGAGAGGGGGGCAGACCTAATCCTCATCCTAGGAGACGTCCTGCACGCCTGGACGACCAGGAGGCTCGAGGATCTGGCGGAGTTCATAGGAGCACTCTCCCTAGCGAGAGAGAAGGGGGCAAAGGTGGTGGCTATAGCTGGGAACCACGAGGCGAGGGGAGGGCTGAACATCCTGCAGGTCATAGCTAGAACCGGTCTCCTCGCTTACCTTGATTGCGAAACGCTTACCTTAGAGAAGGACGGGGAGAAGGTCGCAATCCACGGGATGGGGTACAGGGATACCCCCGCGAAGGCCAAGAACATGCTTAGGATCTGGTCCCCTCGGCCCGTCCCCGGGGCCTTCAACATCCTAATCCTCCACCAAGGAATAGGGAACTTCGTCTACGCGGGGGCGAGGGACCTCGAGCTCTCGGACCTGCCCAAGGGCTTCGACCTCTACGCCACGGGCCACGTCCACCTGAGGGCCGAGGCGAGCGTGAATGGGGCACCCCTCCTCATTCCCGGCTCCCTGATCCAGACGCAGCTGAGCAGGGAGGAGCAGGGGGTGCCGAAGGGGTTCTACCTGCTCGACACGGCGTGCAGAAGATGGGAGTTCGTGGAGGTGGTGTGCAGGGACTTCTACTATGTTCAGATTGAGGCCAGGGGAGAGAGGGCGGGGGAGCTGAAGAAGAGGGTGGAGGAGGAGATAGAGAACGCACTCTCGCAGCCCAGGAGGAACCCTGAGAAGAAGCCGCTCGTGAGGGTCAGGATCGTCGGATCCCTCGCCCAAGGGGAGGTCCCGCCGAACCCCCGCGAAATCGAGGAGGCCTTCAGGGAGCAGGCAATCGTGAGCGTGGGGATGGAGCTCGGAGTGATCCCTGTCGAGGCGGAGAGGATAAGGGAGCTTAGGGAGAAGCCTGCCTCGGCCTTGGATCTGGTCACCGAGTCCTTCAAGAGGAGAATGGGGGAGGGGCCCATGGACGCAGGCGAGCTCCTGAAGATGCTGGTGGAGAAGGAGCCGGAGGAGACGGAGGAAGCCATCCTGAAGGCCGTGGAGGAGAAGGTGAGGGGCGGTGGCTGAGGTAATAAGGAGGGTGGCCATCCAGAACCTGCGGTCCCACGCGAGGACGGAGTTCACCTTCGGGCCGGGGACGAACGTCCTAGTGGGCCCGATGGGGGCGGGGAAAAGCACGGTCCTAGAGGCAATCTCGCTGGTACTCTTCGGATCCTGCCCGGCCATGAAGAGGAGGGACGTGGTGATGGAGGACATAATCAGGCAGGGGGAGAGGGAGGCGAGGGTGGAGCTCGAGTTCGTGGGGAAGGACGGGAAGGCGTGCACCGTCGTCAGGAGGTTCGGGGAGAAATCGGAGGCCTCAATCAAACCGGAGGGAGAGGATGAGGTAACCGGGGTAAGGAAGGTAAACGAGGAGGTGGAGAAGAGGCTTGGCATCTCCTACGACGTCTTCGAGAGGGCAGTGTTTGCGGAGCAGGGGAGGCTTGACGCACCAATCGCGGGGACCGGGAGGAGCAGGAGGGAGAGGATAGACGAGCTGCTGGGCCTGCTGGTCTTGGAGGACGCGAGAAAGAACGCCATGAAGGTGGCCAAGTCCCTCTCCGACAGGGCGGAGGAACTCGAGGGGATGGTTTCGGTCTTGGAGAAGGAGAGGGTGGAGGAGCAGCTGGTGGAGGTCGCCTCAAGGATCTCCTCCCTCCAGAGCAAGATCTCCGAGTTGCAGGCGGAGGCCGAAAGGGCTGGGAGGAGGTGCGAGGAGACGAGGGCGGAGGTGGAGAGGCTCAGGGGGATCAGGAACCAGGTTGAGTCGCTGAGGAAGCAGCTCATGGAGCTGGAGGGAAAGGAGGGGCAGCAGAAAAGGTGGGTTGGCACGATGGGGGATAGGCTGGGGGAGAGGGCACACCTGCCGCTAGAGGTGCTGAGGGCTGAGGCGGAGAGGCTGGCGGGGGAGGTGCTGGCGGCGGAGAAGG
>QNVD01000074.1 GCA_004347925.1 Hadesarchaea archaeon | reverse complement strand
CTCCCTCAGCCCCTTCTCCGCCGCCAGCACCTCCCCCGCCAGCCTCTCCGCCTCAGCCCTCAGCACCTCTAGCGGCAGGTGTGCCCTCTCCCCCAGCCTATCCCCCATCGTGCCAACCCACCTTTTCTGCTGCCCCTCCTTTCCCTCCAGCTCCATGAGCTGCTTCCTCAGCGACTCAACCTGGTTCCTGATCCCCCTGAGCCTCTCCACCTCCGCCCTCGTCTCCTCGCACCTCCTCCCAGCCCTTTCGGCCTCCGCCTGCAACTCGGAGATCTTGCTCTGGAGGGAGGAGATCCTTGAGGCGACCTCCACCAGCTGCTCCTCCACCCTCTCCTTCTCCAAGACCGAAACCATCCCCTCGAGTTCCTCCGCCCTGTCGGAGAGGGACTTGGCCACCTTCATGGCGTTCTTTCTCGCGTCCTCCAAGACCAGCAGGCCCAGCAGCTCGTCTATCCTCTCCCTCCTGCTCCTCCCGGTCCCCGCGATTGGTGCGTCAAGCCTCCCCTGCTCCGCAAACACTGCCCTCTCGAAGACGTCGTAGGAGATGCCAAGCCTCTTCTCCACCTCCTCGTTTACCTTCCTTACCCCGGTTACCTCATCCTCTCCCTCCGGTTTGATTGAGGCCTCCGATTTCTCCCCGAACCTCCTGACGACGGTGCACGCCTTCCCGTCCTTCCCCACGAACTCGAGCTCCACCCTCGCCTCCCTCTCCCCCTGCCTGATTATGTCCTCCATCACCACGTCCCTCCTCTTCATGGCCGGGCAGGATCCGAAGAGTACCAGCGAGATTGCCTCTAGGACCGTGCTTTTCCCCGCCCCCATCGGGCCCACTAGGACGTTCGTCCCCGGCCCGAAGGTGAACTCCGTCCTCGCGTGGGACCGCAGGTTCTGGATGGCCACCCTCCTTATTACCTCAGCCACCGCCCCTCACCTTCTCCTCCACGGCCTTCAGGATGGCTTCCTCCGTCTCCTCCGGCTCCTTCTCCACCAGCATCTTCAGGAGCTCGCCTGCGTCCATGGGCCCCTCCCCCATTCTCCTCTTGAAGGACTCGGTGACCAGATCCAAGGCCGAGGCAGGCTTCTCCCTAAGCTCCCTTATCCTCTCCGCCTCGACAGGGATCACTCCGAGCTCCATCCCCACGCTCACGATTGCCTGCTCCCTGAAGGCCTCCTCGATTTCGCGGGGGTTCGGCGGGACCTCCCCTTGGGCGAGGGATCCGACGATCCTGACCCTCACGAGCGGCTTCTTCTCAGGGTTCCTCCTGGGCTGCGAGAGTGCGTTCTCTATCTCCTCCTCCACCCTCTTCTTCAGCTCCCCCGCCCTCTCTCCCCTGGCCTCAATCTGAACATAGTAGAAGTCCCTGCACACCACCTCCACGAACTCCCATCTTCTGCACGCCGTGTCGAGCAGGTAGAACCCCTTCGGCACCCCCTGCTCCTCCCTGCTCAGCTGCGTCTGGATCAGGGAGCCGGGAATGAGGAGGGGTGCCCCATTCACGCTCGCCTCGGCCCTCAGGTGGACGTGGCCCGTGGCGTAGAGGTCGAAGCCCTTGGGCAGGTCCGAGAGCTCGAGGTCCCTCGCCCCCGCGTAGACGAAGTTCCCTATTCCTTGGTGGAGGATTAGGATGTTGAAGGCCCCGGGGACGGGCCGAGGGGACCAGATCCTAAGCATGTTCTTGGCCTTCGCGGGGGTATCCCTGTACCCCATCCCGTGGATTGCGACCTTCTCCCCGTCCTTCTCTAAGGTAAGCGTTTCGCAATCAAGGTAAGCGAGGAGACCGGTTCTAGCTATGACCTGCAGGATGTTCAGCCCTCCCCTCGCCTCGTGGTTCCCAGCTATAGCCACCACCTTTGCCCCCTTCTCTCTCGCTAGGGAGAGTGCTCCTATGAACTCCGCCAGATCCTCGAGCCTCCTGGTCGTCCAGGCGTGCAGGACGTCTCCTAGGATGAGGATTAGGTCTGCCCCCCTCTCTAGGGCTGCCTGAAAGGCCTTCCTCATCGCCTCGGTTGCGTCCTTCTTCCTCTCCCCCTGCCCGAAGCCTAGGTGCAGATCGGCTATGAGGGCAACCTTCATCTCTTTAGTCCCAGTATCCTCCTGAGCACCGAGTCGTAGGGCTCCTTCGGGTACGCCTTCCTCCTGTCCAGCTCCCTCTTGACCTCCTTGGAGACGAGTATCGTGCTCTTGTCGCTGTAGTACTTCTTCCTCCACTCCTGTGCTCTCTTGTACTGCTCTGCAATCCTCTCCAGCTCTTTCTCGCTGACAGCCATCATATAGATTACTATAGTAGTATATAAGTTAGCTCTCGCTAGGAGAAACTTACTTAGACCCTTGCTTTTTGGGACAAACGGAGAAAATTATCCCCCTGCCAACTTCAAGGCTAATTGGTTTAGAGTCACTTGAAGACAGTTCCTCGTCATATTTTAGAACTATTGTTTCCCAGAGTTTGTTTAGATTCCATACCATATCCATTACCTCAGGCGGGAGATTGGACAATTTAAATCCCAACTCCCTCGCGTCAGCAAGCGTAATACAAGCCCGATGAGACTTATAGCCCCCACAGAGCTTTTGTGCTATTTGGTGAGCACAATTTTTATCCTCCTTAAACATTCTTCTGGAGAGCAATTTTTCAGCCAAGTCTATCATGTGCTCAGAAAGTCTGTTATAATCCCCCAACTCTGTAGGGGGAAGCTTTTGTAACAAATTTTGGATCACCTCTTTTTTTGCTTCACCTAACTCCATTTTCGCAACAACCCTTAACGATTCTAGTAACGACAAGATGGAGATCAACTCTCCACCTTCCTTTTCTATCATCAAATCAACTGGTCCGAGTTCAGAAGCGGGAGTCATCACTAGCTCATCAGCGGCACAAGCCATTAGTGTTGATGCACTTTTGGCGAATCTTGGTATGATGAAGGTTAATTTACCCTCCACAACTTCTTGTAACATAGATCC
>QNVD01000073.1 GCA_004347925.1 Hadesarchaea archaeon | reverse complement strand
CAGATCAGGCTTACTTAATCGGATCTATGTTACAAGAAGTTGTGGAGGGTAAATTAACCTTCATCATACCAAGATTCGCCAAAAGTGCATCAACACTAATGGCTTGTGCCGCTGATGAGCTAGTGATGACTCCCGCTTCTGAACTCGGACCAGTTGATTTGATGATAGAAAAGGAAGGTGGAGAGTTGATCTCCATCTTGTCGTTACTAGAATCGTTAAGGGTTGTTGCGAAAATGGAGTTAGGTGAAGCAAAAAAAGAGGTGATCCAAAATTTGTTACAAAAGCTTCCCCCTACAGAGTTGGGGGATTATAACAGACTTTCTGAGCACATGATAGACTTGGCTGAAAAATTGCTCTCCAGAAGAATGTTTAAGGAGGATAAAAATTGTGCTCACCAAATAGCACAAAAGCTCTGTGGGGGCTATAAGTCTCATCGGGCTTGTATTACGCTTGCTGACGCGAGGGAGTTGGGATTTAAATTGTCCAATCTCCCGCCTGAGGTAATGGATATGGTATGGAATCTAAACAAACTCTGGGAAACAATAGTTCTAAAATATGACGAGGAACTGTCTTCAAGTGACTCTAAACCAATTAGCCTTGAAGTTGGCAGGGGGATAATTTTCTCCGTTTGTCCCAAAAAGCAAGGGTCTAAGTAAGTTTCTCCTAGCGAGAGCTAACTTATATACTACTATAGTAATCTATATGATGGCTGTCAGCGAGAAAGAGCTGGAGAGGATTGCAGAGCAGTACAAGAGAGCACAGGAGTGGAGGAAGAAGTACTACAGCGACAAGAGCACGATACTCGTCTCCAAGGAGGTCAAGAGGGAGCTGGACAGGAGGAAGGCGTACCCGAAGGAGCCCTACGACTCGGTGCTCAGGAGGATACTGGGACTAAAGAGATGAAGGTTGCCCTCATAGCCGATCTGCACCTAGGCTTCGGGCAGGGGGAGAGGAAGAAGGACGCAACCGAGGCGATGAGGAAGGCCTTTCAGGCAGCCCTAGAGAGGGGGGCAGACCTAATCCTCATCCTAGGAGACGTCCTGCACGCCTGGACGACCAGGAGGCTCGAGGATCTGGCGGAGTTCATAGGAGCACTCTCCCTAGCGAGAGAGAAGGGGGCAAAGGTGGTGGCTATAGCTGGGAACCACGAGGCGAGGGGAGGGCTGAACATCCTGCAGGTCATAGCTAGAACCGGTCTCCTCGCTTACCTTGATTGCGAAACGCTTACCTTAGAGAAGGACGGGGAGAAGGTCGCAATCCACGGGATGGGGTACAGGGATACCCCCGCGAAGGCCAAGAACATGCTTAGGATCTGGTCCCCTCGGCCCGTCCCCGGGGCCTTCAACATCCTAATCCTCCACCAAGGAATAGGGAACTTCGTCTACGCGGGGGCGAGGGACCTCGAGCTCTCGGACCTGCCCAAGGGCTTCGACCTCTACGCCACGGGCCACGTCCACCTGAGGGCCGAGGCGAGCGTGAATGGGGCACCCCTCCTCATTCCCGGCTCCCTGATCCAGACGCAGCTGAGCAGGGAGGAGCAGGGGGTGCCGAAGGGGTTCTACCTGCTCGACACGGCGTGCAGAAGATGGGAGTTCGTGGAGGTGGTGTGCAGGGACTTCTACTATGTTCAGATTGAGGCCAGGGGAGAGAGGGCGGGGGAGCTGAAGAAGAGGGTGGAGGAGGAGATAGAGAACGCACTCTCGCAGCCCAGGAGGAACCCTGAGAAGAAGCCGCTCGTGAGGGTCAGGATCGTCGGATCCCTCGCCCAAGGGGAGGTCCCGCCGAACCCCCGCGAAATCGAGGAGGCCTTCAGGGAGCAGGCAATCGTGAGCGTGGGGATGGAGCTCGGAGTGATCCCTGTCGAGGCGGAGAGGATAAGGGAGCTTAGGGAGAAGCCTGCCTCGGCCTTGGATCTGGTCACCGAGTCCTTCAAGAGGAGAATGGGGGAGGGGCCCATGGACGCAGGCGAGCTCCTGAAGATGCTGGTGGAGAAGGAGCCGGAGGAGACGGAGGAAGCCATCCTGAAGGCCGTGGAGGAGAAGGTGAGGGGCGGTGGCTGAGGTAATAAGGAGGGTGGCCATCCAGAACCTGCGGTCCCACGCGAGGACGGAGTTCACCTTCGGGCCGGGGACGAACGTCCTAGTGGGCCCGATGGGGGCGGGGAAAAGCACGGTCCTAGAGGCAATCTCGCTGGTACTCTTCGGATCCTGCCCGGCCATGAAGAGGAGGGACGTGGTGATGGAGGACATAATCAGGCAGGGGGAGAGGGAGGCGAGGGTGGAGCTCGAGTTCGTGGGGAAGGACGGGAAGGCGTGCACCGTCGTCAGGAGGTTCGGGGAGAAATCGGAGGCCTCAATCAAACCGGAGGGAGAGGATGAGGTAACCGGGGTAAGGAAGGTAAACGAGGAGGTGGAGAAGAGGCTTGGCATCTCCTACGACGTCTTCGAGAGGGCAGTGTTTGCGGAGCAGGGGAGGCTTGACGCACCAATCGCGGGGACCGGGAGGAGCAGGAGGGAGAGGATAGACGAGCTGCTGGGCCTGCTGGTCTTGGAGGACGCGAGAAAGAACGCCATGAAGGTGGCCAAGTCCCTCTCCGACAGGGCGGAGGAACTCGAGGGGATGGTTTCGGTCTTGGAGAAGGAGAGGGTGGAGGAGCAGCTGGTGGAGGTCGCCTCAAGGATCTCCTCCCTCCAGAGCAAGATCTCCGAGTTGCAGGCGGAGGCCGAAAGGGCTGGGAGGAGGTGCGAGGAGACGAGGGCGGAGGTGGAGAGGCTCAGGGGGATCAGGAACCAGGTTGAGTCGCTGAGGAAGCAGCTCATGGAGCTGGAGGGAAAGGAGGGGCAGCAGAAAAGGTGGGTTGGCACGATGGGGGATAGGCTGGGGGAGAGGGCACACCTGCCGCTAGAGGTGCTGAGGGCTGAGGCGGAGAGGCTGGCGGGGGAGGTGCTGGCGGCG
>QNVD01000072.1 GCA_004347925.1 Hadesarchaea archaeon | reverse complement strand
CCTCACCCCCTCCGTTCCCTCCCCCACCTCCTCCACCACCCCCGCCGCCTCGTGCCCCAGCACCCTGGGGGCCTGGGGATCCCGGTACCACTCCAGCACATCGGTGCCGCAGATGCCGCAGGCCATTACCTTCATCAGGAACTCCCCGGGTCCGGGCCTGGGCTTGGGAAGCTCCTCCACCCTGACGTTCAGCCTCCCGTGGTAAACGGCGGCGCGCATGAGGGGCTCAGGTCCGGGCGGCCTCGGCCTTGATTTCGGAGAAAAGCTGCTGGGCCTCGGAGGGGGTGGCGTTCTCGTGGATGATGGCCCGGAGGGCCCTGATCATGGCCACGGGATGATCGTGCTGCCAGATGTTCCTGCCCAGGTTCACCCCTATGGCCCCCTTCTGGAGGGCGTCGTACACGAACTCGAAGACCTCCCTCTCCGAGTCCACCTTGGGTCCCCCCGCTATCACCACCGGGACGGGGCATCCCTCCACCACCTTCTCAAAGCCCTCCCTGCAGTAGTAGGTCTTAACCACCCTGGCCCCCAGCTCCGCCGCTATCCTGCAGCACAGGGCCAGGTACCTGGCCTCCCTCTTCTCCAGCCCCCTGCCCACCGCCGTCACGGCCATCACGGGTATGCCGTAGTCCTCGCACTCGTCCACCAGCCTGGCCAGGTTCATCAGGGTCTCGTGCTCGTACCTGCTCCCCACGAAGATGGAGAGGGAGACCGCGCTGGCGTTGAGCCTTATGGCCTCTTTCACGGAGGTGGTGATCCCCTCGTGGGAGAGATCCTCCCCCACCACGCTGGTTCCCCCCGAAACCCTCAGGATGATGGGTTTGGTGTTGGTGGGGTCCACGCAGGAGCGGAGGATGCCCCTGGTGAGCATGATGGCGTCCGCGTAGGGGAGGAGGGGGGCTATGGTCCTGCCCGGCTTCTCCAGCCTGTGGGTGGGCCCCTGGAAGTAGCCGTGATCGATGGGGAGGAAGAGGGCCCTACCGTCCCTCTGAATGAGCTGGGCCAGCCTGTTTCTCATTCCCCAGTCCATCGCTTCCCTCTCTCCTCTTCCCCCCTTTAACCTTATCGCCGGAAAAGGTTAAGATGGTCCCCTCCCCTCATTAGTGGGTGCGGCCGTGGTCTAGCCTGGTCTAGGACTCAGGCCCTCCAAGCCTGCGACGCGGGTTCAAATCCCGCCGGCCGCACTTTCCCAACGCAGGCGGTTGAAGCTCCGGTTTTGAGGGTCAACGAGCCCAGCAGGAAGCTTTATAGGGTGGTAGTGGCAAGAATCTCGGTAGTAAGACGGTAGAAAAGACAGAAGGAAAGGTTCTTCTTGAACCCTCGTTGGAGAATCCTTCCAGAGGGGAGGCTAAGCCCTTCGGTTCTCCAGGGAGAATCTTCTGAAGAGGGTGAGGGCACGAGAAGGGCGAGGGGAGCGCTGTTGGTTCTGCTGCTCGTGCTGGCTTCCCTCACGATCGTTTCTAGCGGACCGGTGAAGGCACAGGTTCCTGAGCCAAAAACCTGGTACGTGATTGAGAATGGAAGAGGAGAGCAGACCGGTGATTCTTGGGAGAACGCGTTTGCGACCGTACAGGACGCTGTAAATGCCGCTTCGGAGGGCGATCTGATAAAAGTGGGGGATGGGACCTACGGAGAATTTGAGGTGACCAAATCAGGGCTCACGATCGAGTCCGAGAACGGTCCGGAGGTAACCCGGATCGAGAACCCTGAGGTTTCTACCCTCGCGTACGTTCATCCCACCAACGGCTCTATCACCAATGTTGCCATCAGGGGGTTCACCCTCACCACTCCCACTCTCAGCACTCCCAATGTAGCCATCCAGTTTGATGGTGTTTCTTAGTCTAGGGTTCAAAACTGTAGGATAATCCTTATCCCAAGCTCAGCGGGGGATTCCTACGGCATCTACTACTCCAGCAGTAGCTTCAACGTGATAGAGAATTGTGAGGTCGTGGGCTCAAGGGAGTATGAAGATTATGACTCCTATGGAATCTACTACGAGTACAACAGCAACTTCAACGAGGTGGAGAACTGCGAGATCGAGGAACCTGCTGGGGATGGGGGTGGACGTGGTGGCCACGGGGGAGGTGGAGGGGTGAGCCTTTTTTGCCCGCCCTCCGAGGTGAGGGGATGGCGGAGAGGGCCCTGAAGAGGTATCTGGAGATGAAGGACCTGGAGGGCTGGAAGGAGTACAGGGAGCTGAAGGAGAGGAAGGTCAAGAGGAAAGAGGCGTTATAAGCTTCATCCCCCCTCCTCTTTGATGGCCACCTTCGAGGAGCTGGACGCCCTCTTCCACCCCCGCTCGGTGGCGGTGGTGGGGGCCACACCGGGCCTGGACCACTTCGTCCTCCCCATGCTGGAGGCGGGAGGGAGGGTCTTCCTGGTGAACCCCAACCGGCAGGAGCTCTTCGGCCTCAGGTGCTACCCCTCCCTGCTGGAGATAGAGGAGCCGGTGGACTACGTGCTGGTGGCCGTCCCCGCCCGCCTGGTTCCCGAGATCCTGCGCCAGTGCGTGAGGAAGGGGGTGAGGGTGGCCCACATCTTCAGCTCCGGTTTCGGGGAGGTGGGGGAGAGGGGGCTGGAGGAGGAGGTGCTGAGGGCGGCAGAGGGTAGGGTGAGGATCATAGGCCCAAACTGCATGGGTGTCTACTGCCCCAGCTCCTTCCTGCGCTTCGCCTACCACCAGCCCCCGGAGCCGGGGGAGGTGGGCTTCATCTCCCAGAGCGGGGGGCAGGCGGTGAACTTCATCTACGCGGGGGTGGTGAGGGGGTTCAGGTTCAGCAAGGTGATCAGCTACGGGAACGGGGTGGACCTGGACGCGGTGGACTTCCTCCGCTACCTGGGGGAGGACCCGCAGACCAGGGTGGTGGGGATGTACCTAGAGGGTCTCAGGAGGGGGAGGGGGAGGGAGCTGAGGAGGGTGATGGAGGAGGTGAGCGTGAAAAAGCCCGTGGTGGTGCTCAAGGGGGGAAGGAC
>QNVD01000071.1 GCA_004347925.1 Hadesarchaea archaeon | reverse complement strand
CCCCCGGCACCGAGGACTGGACGGACCGCTTCGGCTACCGGGCCTTCCTGGACCGCCGCCTCTCCTCCCTCCTCCTGGTAGGGAGCAGCATGACCCCCTCCCTCCGGGAGAACGACCTCCTCCTCTGCGCCCCCCCCTCCGACCTCAGGGTGGGGGACATCGTGGTGTACCTCTACGAGGGGACCCTGGTGGCCCACCGCATCGTGGAGATCCCCGAGGAGGGGGTGGTGATCACCCAGGGTGACTCCCCCCAGGCCTGGGAGAGGCACAGGGTGAGCAGGGAGAACATCATCTACAGGGTGGTGGGGGTCCTCTTCGGTAGGCCCCCCCAGGGGGGGTGAGGATGGAGGTTCCCTCGGGGGAGCTGAAGTGGGGGGTGGACAGGCACCGGCGCCTGAAGAGGAGGCTGAGGCTCTTCCTTCCCCTCCTCGCGGCCTTCGTCCTCCTTCTCCTCCTGGTCCTGTTCCTGCCCGGCTCCTCCCCTCCCCCGCCCTCCGAGAACTACCCCAGGGCGATGGTCAGGGGGCCCACCTTCAACATCGCGGGGAAGAGGTCCACCCAGCCCCTGGCCCTCCCCAAGGGAGGCCTCACGGGAATCGAGAACATCTACCTGATGAAGCACGGGCGGTACGACCCCCGCGAGAACCTGGCCGACAACTCCCTCCTCTGGGAGAACGTGATCTCCTTCAGCGGGCAGGCGGTCACGGTGAGGGCGGGCGAGGTCTTCGACATCGTGGTGGCGGTCAGGGCCAAGGCCGACCGGGAGAACCTGGCCTACGCCCGGAAGGAGAACGTGAGGGTCTGGCTGGCGGCGAGGGGGGCCTTCACCATCCCCTTCGACTGCGCCCCGGACGAGAGGGAGTACATCTTCTACTCGGAGGGGTACGGGAGCGCGGACGGCTACCTCAGGATGAACGTGGTCTGGGACAACGAGGGGGAGGGCTACGCCCTCCTCCCCGGGCAGGAGCTCCTGCTGGAGAACCTCACGCTGGAGCTGTGGGGGTGAGGGCGTGAGAAGGGAGACCGCGCTCAACCTCCTGATCCTCCTCCTCCTGGGGCTCTCCACCCTCCTCCTCACCCTCCACCTCTCCCGCCGCCAGTCCGGCCTGGAGGAGCGCACCCAGTGGTTCGAGGGCTATACCGCCTTCCTGGACAGGGGGCTCCACCTGACGAGGGCGGGGGACTGGGGGATGGGGAGAACCGTGAAAGAGAACGACGTGGTGATATGGGTGGAGGTGGACCGCTCCCTGATCCGGGCGGGGGACCTCCTCCTCTACTTGGAGCCGGGCTCGGGGAGGCTGGTGGCCCACAGGGTGGTGGAGGTGGTGGACCAACTCTTCAGGACGAAGGGGGATGCCCTTCCCTCCCCCGACAACTACCTGGTGGAGAACTTCGAGGGGCTCGTGATAGGGGTGATCTACTCCCGGTGAGGGTGGGACCTCACCCTTTTTTCCCGCAAAAACCAGAGAAAGGAGATGGCGGAGGTGGAGCTGAGGAGGATGCTCAGGAGGTGGGTGGAAAAGCCCGAGGCCTCCCTCCTCCTCTCCTCCTGCCTGATCCTCCTTCTGGGGGGCTACCTGCTGGACCCCACCCTGATCTTGATGTCCCTGCTCATGTGGCTCAGCCTAGCGGTCCCCCTGGGCCTCACCTCCAGCGACCTCCCCTCCAGGCTCCTTCCTCCCCTCCCCGTCTCCTTCCTCTTCGGCCTCCTCTTCGTGGTGGGGGCCCTCCGCTCCTTCTCCAGGGGGATCTTCGCCTGGCAGGTGTGGGTGCTCCTGGCGGCCGGGCTCCTCTCCCTCCACTCCTCCAGGAAGTGGATGGGTAGGAGGAAGCGGACGAGGAAATAGCGGCCTCCGGCTCAGAAGGAAAGCAGGAAGAGCCAGAGGGGCACCAGCCATACCTCCAGCCTCTTCCCACCCTCCTCGACGATCCTCCTCTCGAGCTCATCCTCCGTGACCACCACTCCCCTCTCGGCCCCGAACTCCCTCATGAACCTGACCATCCCCCTGAGGTCCTCCCCCCTCCCGGCCTTCACCTCGACGGGTAGGCCCTCCGCCACGAAGTCCACCTCCCCGCCGTCGCGCCAGAAGAACCTCGCCTCCAGATGGCAGACCACCACGTTCTCGATCAGCGGGCCGCGCTGCGAGGGGAGCTCCTCCGGATCCGCGAAGGGGAGGACATAGGCGTGGGCGGTCAGATAGGCCCTCTTGGCCTTCCTGGCCGTGGCCAGGCCGCTCCTGCGGTAGTTCGAGAGGAGCCTCAGGAGGAAGGCCTCCTCCAGGGTGGAGACGTACTTCGAGACCGTCTGACGCGACACGCCCAGGGAGGAGGCCATCGACCGGTACTCCAGCCTCATCCCCGGGCGCCTGGCCACCAGCTTCA
Organism: Hadesarchaea archaeon; assembly: GCA_004347925.1. Taxonomy (GTDB): domain Archaea; phylum Hadarchaeota; class Hadarchaeia; order Hadarchaeales; family WYZ-LMO6; genus WYZ-LMO6. The sequence continues at coordinate 623 of QNVD01000071.1, read as the reverse complement.
GGATGCCCTCCAGCAGGGGGGGATTATCGATGGGGAAAACCTTGGGGATGTCCTCGAAGATCACCTTCTTGAGGATGCTCTCCACGTACCTCCTGGCGCTCTCCGGGTTCTCCTCGCCCATCAGCTCCGGGAAGCTCCCTTGCCTCAGGTAGCGGGAGAGCTCCATCTGGATCTCCCCCTTCCTGAGCAGCAGCCCCCTCTCCGCCTCCCGCAGCCCCTCGAACTCCAGCGGAACCCTCTCCACCTCCTTCCCCCTCAGGTACAGGAACTCCCTGAAGGAGAGGGGCGGGAGCACGAACTCGTAGATCCTGCCCGCCAGGCTCTCGCCCCCCTTCCTGACGGCCAGGCTCTGGGAGCCGCTCACCACAAATTTTATCCCCACGTCCAGGTCGTAGTACCGCTTCAGGATGGCGGCCCAGTTTTCCAGGTACTGGATCTCGTCCAGGAAGATGAAAACGTCACGCAGCTCCCTCATGAGGAAGGACCGCTCGTAGGTGAGGAGGACCCTCTCGATGATCCGGGGATCCCTGGCCAGCACCTCGTCGAAGGAGAAGTACATTACCTCGATGGGCTTCCTCCCCCCGTTCAGCAGGTGCTGGATGAGGTGGCGCATCAGGGTGGTT
>QNVD01000070.1 GCA_004347925.1 Hadesarchaea archaeon | reverse complement strand
TCCACCACCCTCCTACCAGCCCTCTCAGCCTTGTAGGAGAGCATGCGGAGGAACTTCCCCCAAGAGGCATCTAGGATCTTTCCGCCCAGACGGCGGTTCCTGGCCATCCCCGAGATGTTCAGGCGCTCCACGGCAATAAGGTCGTAGTTTTCCACGTAGAAGCGGGAGAGCTTGTGGAGGAAGTCGTTCCTCTGGTTCACAAGCTTCTCGTAAGCCCTAGCGAGCCTTACTCTGGCCTTCTCCCTGTTCTTCGAGCCTTTCTTCTTCCTTGACAGCCTCCTCTGCCTCCTCCTCATCCGCTCAAGCGTCCTCTCGTAGAACCTCGGGTTCTCGACCTGCCTCCCCTCGCTGTCCGTCAGGAAATGCCTGACCCCAACATCTATCCCAATCGCCCTCCCCGTCTTGGGCAGGGGCTCGGGTTCGTCTTCGACTTGGAAGATGGCATACCACTTCCCTGAGCGCTCACGCTTGATGATCACCCCTTTCACCCTCCCCCTGATTTCCCGGTGGAGCCTGATGGGGATCTCCCCGACCTTCGAGAGGACCAGCTTTCCCTTCTCGAGCTTGAAGCCGGACTGGGGGTAGACGAAGGATTTGAACCAGCCAGCACCCTTGTACCTGAGCTTGCCTACCTTCCTTCCGCTCCGCTTCAAAGCCGAGAGAACCCGCAGGTTCTTGAAGACCCTGAGGACCTCGTTCTGGAGGGACTGTGAGTAAGCCTTCCTCAGCCAGGGGTCCTCCTCCTTGAGCTTGGGGAGCCTCCGCTTCAGCTCGAACAGGTTCGATTCCCCCCCGTTGACCCACTCAAGCACTTTGTTGTAAACAAACCTGCACGCCTCAAGCATCTCGAGGAGCGTTTTTTCCTGTTCCCTCGAGGGGTAAAGCCTGAACCTATAGGCTAGCACCTCTACACACCTTTCTGTTCTTCAATGTACCTTTTTATTGTCTCATCTGACACGTGTCCATGAGTAGACACGAAGTAGGATCTTGTCCAGAGTGTCGGCAGACGGCTCCTCAGCTCTCTGAACTCCCTCCTCAGAACCCGAGATGTGAAACCCTTGATCTGCCCAATTATTGAATTTGGAGCAAGCCTAGGATCCGCTTGGATAAAGAGGTGTACATGATCTGGCATTACCTCGAGGGCTAGCACCTTACATCCGAGTTCCTTCGCTTTTGCTCCCACAAGTTCTTTTAGCCTACTGGCAATCCTGCCGACCAAAACCTTCCTCCTGTACTTTGGACACCAGACAAAGTGGTAGTTCATGTAATGCACGCATGTTTGGGAAGCTATATACCCTTTCGGCATCTATTAAATATATGTGGTTATCATATATAAAGCTCGCTTTCATCCCACCTCTAAAGGGCGTGGGGTTTCCCGCTCGCATGTGCTAACCGGAACTTGAGGTTTCCTGACCTGAACGGGACAGCCCCTCAGAAGGCTGGATGCAGGCGGGGGAGATCGGTGCTCATACCACGAGCGGGTTTCGGTAAAATACGAAAGCAGGGTGGAGGAGGGGAAGGGAAGGGCCGCGAAAGGGGTTTACTTTAAAAAAGGTTTCGGTAGGGACCGAAAAGGCTTAAGTCGGGGGAAGGGGCCCCCTTCCTTTTCAACCTTCCGCAAATCTCCGAAAGACCGACCTTCTTCTCCCCTCTTTTAGCCCCTTTTCGGGGAAGGGGGGCGAAGGGGACCCGAAAGGTGCGCACCTTGAGCCGGAAGGGAAGGGTTGGGGAAGGAGAGGTGAAAAGAGGCTGGGAACTCCAGCGGGGAGCCTCCTTCCTCTCCCGTTCCGAGATCCCCGGTGGCTTTTACCCGGAGGATCGCGGGAAGAGGGCCCGGGAGTGAGGTAAAATGGGTGCTTGGGAAGGGGCTCGCAGGTTTTTCTCCCTCCTCCTCTCCCTCTTCCTCCTCCTCTCCCAGATCCCTCCCCTTCCCGTTCTGGCCCAGGAGGAAGCTCCCCCCACCTATCCCCTCTTCGACAACACGGAGAACGAGGGAGGGGTGATAAGGCTCCTTTCGGGTTGCACGCGCGGCGCCTTCGTGTCGGAGGTCCTCGAGGTCGGGGAGGGGAGCTGGGGGCTGAGCTGGGAGGAGGAGGAACCGGGGCTGGAGGAGGGGTGGACGATGGGCTCGGGGGTGAGCCTGCAGGTGAGGGTGAGCCAGGACGGGGGGAGCTGGAGCGAGTGGATGGGTCCCGAGGGTCCGGGAACCTTCTTCACCTCCCCGCCCGCCGACCTCTCCTTCCTCTCCCCCTTCAGGTACCTGCAGTACCGGGTCCTCCTCTCCAGCGACTCACCCGAGCTCAGCGGCCCCTCGGGGCCCAAGTTCTGGAACCCCCGGCTGGAGCGCCTGGAGGGGGATCAGGGGTGGCGGGAGCTGGAGGCCGGTCGCACCTCCCTGGGAGAACCGGGGGAGGAGGGAGGGTGGAGGGAGCTGGAGGGATGGAGCCTCGGGGAGCAGCGGGAGGGAACGGAGGGGGGCCTATGGAGGGAGCTGGAGTTCATCCGGCTGGGCGAGGGGTCAGGCTGGGGCTCCGGATCCAGCCCCCAGGGGGAGGAAAACCGCTGTGAGAGGTTCCTCCCTCCCGAGTTCTGGACCGGAACGGTTTCTTCCCTGGTGGGCTGGGGGGTTCTGGAGGGCTGGGCCCTGCTTTCGGGTCAGCCGAGGGGTGGGGAGGGCTGGAGGGAGCTCGAGGGCTGGGAGGCGGGTGCCGAAAACTCGGTTACCCTGAGGGGCTTCAGGAGGGGGAAGGGCTGGGTCGCCCTCCTTGGAAGGCTTCCTTCCGGGGGACGGGTTTCCGCCGAGTTCGAGGGGCCCGTGCGGAGGATCTCGCTCAGGGTGAGGAGGACGGTGGAGGGGGCCGAGCTCGGGGTGGAGCAGCTGGAGGGAAGGCCGGCCGGGGTTCCGGAGCTGCCCGGGAGGAGGGAGGAGAGGAACGGGGTGGTGTACGTCTATCCTTCAAGCTATCAGGTTTATGCTTGGCTGGACATCTCTGCCAGCTTCCCGAAAGAGGCCTTGGATTGGGCCGAGT
>QNVD01000007.1 GCA_004347925.1 Hadesarchaea archaeon | reverse complement strand
TCTCCCCCTCCACCTCCACCCCCCTCACGAACCCCAGCCCCCTCACCGCCTCCACCAGCTCCTCCGTGACCCTCTCCAGGTGGACCTCGGTCCTGGGGGAGCCGAACCTCCGCTTGAGCTCCCCGGGGGAGCCCAGGGCCAGGAGCCTGGTGCTCAGGATGGCCACGCGGTCGCACAGCCTCTCCGCCTCGTATAGGTTGTGGGTGCAGAGGAAGATGGTCCTACCCTCCCTCTTCAGCTCCAGGATGAAGTCCCTGACGATCCCGGCCGCCTCGGGGGAGAGGGAGGCGGTGGGCTCGTCCAGGAAGAGCACCTCGGGCTCGTGGAGGAGGGCCCTGACGATGGCCAGCTTCTGCTGCATCCCCCTGGAGAAGGTGGCCACCGGATCGTTCCTCCTCTCCCACAGGTCCAGCATCCTCAGGAACCTCTCTATGTTCTCCCTCCTCCTCCCCTCCGGCAGGCCGTGGAGCCTGGCGTGGAACTCCAGGTTCTCGTAGGCGCTCAGCTCCCCGTAAAGGCCTGGGTTCTCGGGAAGGAGCCCCACCACCTCCCTCACCCTCTCCGCCTCCTCCACCACGTCGTGCCCGCACACCCTGGCCCTCCCCCGCGTGGGCCTGATCAGGCTGCAGAGCATCCTCACGGTGGTGGTCTTCCCCGCCCCGTTGGGCCCCAGGAGGCCGAAGATCTCCCCCTCCTCCACCTTGAAGGTCAGCCCCTCCACCGCCACCCTCCCGTCGAACTCCCTGCTGAGATTCTCCAGCTCTATCACTTCCCTCCCTCGGGTGGGGAGCTCCGAAATACCTTGCTGGCTCACGGATCGCCTAACCCTCTTCTCTTCATCGCTCCCCTCCCCCCTCCGGCGGGGTCGGGGATAAAGGTTGGGGTCAGCCTATCCTCAGCACCCCGCTCCCCCTGTACCTTCCCCGCTTGAGGGAGAGCAGGGCCTCGTTGGCCTCCTCCAGCCTGAACTCCGTCACGGAGGGCCTCAGGGGGATCTCCGCCGCCACCCTCAGGAACTCCCTCACGTCCTCCCTGGTGAGGTTGGCCACGCTCTTCACCTCCTTCTCCCACCAGAGGTGGGAGGCGTAGTCCAGCTCCGGGATGGGGGTCTCCTTCCTGATCAGGTTCATCACTAGCCTTCCCCCCCTCTCCAGGTTCCTCAGGGCCTCCCTCACGCTCTCCCCGGAGGGGGTGGTGTCGATGGCCCGGTGCAGCTTCCTGGGAGGGGTGTCCCCCGTCTCCCCCACCCAGTCCGCCCCCTGCTCCTCCGCCAGCCTGCTGGGGCCGTCCCCCCTCCTCCTGGTGAACACGTAGACCTCCGAGGAGGGGAAGAGGTGGCGGATGAGCTGGTGGACCAGGTGGGCGGAGGAGCCGTACCCGTACAGCCCTATCACCTCCCCGTTCCTGAGACCCGTGAGCCTGAGGGAGCGGTACCCTATGGCCCCGGCGCAGAGGAGGGGGGCCGCCTGGGTGTCGGAGAGGCTCCTGGGGAGGGGGTGGGCGAAGTCCTCGTGGACCACCATGTACTCCGCGTACCCCCCGTCCGCGTCGCACCCGGTTCCCCTGAACTCCGGGCAGAGGTTCTCCCGGCCCGAGGTGCAGAAGGCGCACCTCCCGCAGGTCCGGTAGATCCAGGCCACCCCCACCCTCTCCCCCCTTCCCAGCTTCCCCGCTCCGGGCCCCAGCTCCTCCACCCTCCCCACCACCTGGTGGCCGGGGATCACGGGAAGCCTGGCCTCCACCCTCCCCTCCACCTCGTCCAGCTCCGTCCTGCAGATCCCGCAGACCGAGATTCTGAGGAGGACCTCCCCCTCACCAGGGAAGGGAACGGGAAGGTCCTCCAGCGAGAGGGGCCTCTCCTCCGCCGGGGCCACCCTCCTGAGGACCGCCGCCCTCATCTCCGGCCCCTTTCCTTCCAGTACCTCTCGGCCTCTTCCTCCATCTTCTTCAGCCTGAAGTAGTAGTCGGGGAACTCGCGGAGGTGGGCCAGCGCGATCTTGCCCGTGAGGAGGAGGTCGTCGTCGGTCACGTTGGTCTCCGGGTCCCTCTTCCCGTGCTCCAGCTCCACCTCCATCCCCATCCTGAACTGCTCCACGTCGAACTCCTTCCAGTCCAGGCCCAGCTTCTCCCCTATCTCCCTGGCCTCCTTCAGGCTGATCCTCTTCCTGGCCATCTCCGACCTGGGGAGGGGTGATAAAAATAGCTCACGGTGCACTGGGAGGAACTCGAGCAGCGGCTCAGTACTTCCCGCTTCCGCTGGGCCTATCTCAGCAGACCCAGCTCCCTGAGCGCCTCCCCGGCCTTTCTCCCCGGCTCCACGATCTTCACCTCTATTCCCATCGCCCTCAGGAGCTCCGAGGCCCCCGGTCCCACCTCCCCGCTCACCACCATCCTGACCCCCCTGTCGGCCAGGCCCTTGGCCACCAGGGGCCCCCTTCCGTGCGGTAGGTTGGAGGCGGGGTTGGGGATCACCTCCCATCCCTTCGCCCTTCCCCCCTCCACCTCCACCAGGGTGAAGGTGGGGGCGTGGCCGAACTCCGGGGAGACCCTGGCCTCGGGCCCTCCCCTGCCCACCGTCGCCACCGCCACCAGCATCTACTTCCCGCCCTTCAGCTCCTCTATCCTCCGGCTTATCTCCGCGAGCCCCCTCTCCAGCTCCCTCTTCATCTCCTCCAGGGCCCTGAGCTCCTCCTCCCGGCCCGGGTAGGCGGCGGGATATCCCCACCATCCCCTAGCCCAGGCGGGGGGCCAGGGGTGCCTGGGGCACCACCATCCCTTTCTCTCCCACCACATCTCCTCTCACCTCCTTTTTGAGATATTTCACATAATTTTCCTGCGACGGATATTTAAGTTTTGTGATTAATCCCAATAAGATGGGGCCCAGGTGGTGGAGGAGGTGCCGGAGGGGGGAGATGGGGAGGCCGCCCAAGCCGGTGGCGGTGGGGTGCCCCCCCCCCTGCCGCAGGCTGGATCCCTTCCCCTGCCGCAGGGCGGAGCCGCTCATCCTGGAGGTGGCGGAGGTGGAGGCCCTCAGGCTGGTGGAGCTGGAGAAGCTCTCCCTGGAGGAGGCGGGGAGGAGGATGGGGGTTTCCAGGAACACGGTCTGGAGGCTGGTGGAGGGGGCCAGGGAGAAGGTGGCCAAGGCGCTGGTGGAGGGCAGGGGGATAAGGATCTCGGAGGAGGTACGTATTAAGCTTCATACACCGTAACCTTTAAATAGTTTGTATAAACAAAGTTTAAACGATGGGATGCCGGGTGAAATCACCTCGAAGAAGATCAGGGTTTTGATTTCCGAGGATGTCGAAGAGGTTCTCAAAAAGGAGATCGTCCCCATCGGGAACGGAGCCCACGTTATCTGCCCCAAGGAGCACATAGGCAAGCTCGCCTACCTGGTCATCGTGAAAAAATGATCTGCCGGGGCTGCGGGATCTGGGAAGAAAATCAGCGGCTGAGGGCCGAGGTCGAGCGGCTGAGGGGGGAGAAGGCTCAGCTCGAGGTAGAGAACGGTAAGCTGAGGCGCCGTCTGGCGCTCTACGAAAAGATCCAGGCCCCGCTTCCCAAGAAAAGGCGCCGGGCGCCGGCGAGGAGGTCCGGGCTGAGGTTCCCCGGAAGGCCCGCGGGACGGAGGGGGAGCACCAGACCCAGACCCACTCCGGAAAAAATCGTGGCCCCAGAATGGGACGAATGCGAAAGATGCGGGGCGCCCCTGCCGCAGCCGGAGGTGGTGGAGCACCACGTGGTCGAGGAGATCTCTAACCCCGCCCCAAAAGTGGTGATAGACTACCTGGAGTTCAGGGGCGAATGCCCCTCCTGCGGGGCCAAGCTCTCGCGGGTCCACCCCGACTGCCCCCCCTCCGGGAGGTTCGGGAAGAACGTTTACGTGCAGGCCACCCTCCACAAGTTCCTGGATAGGCTCCCGCTGGAGAAGGGGGCCTCCGCCTTGGGAAGAGCGGGGCTAGGTCTGTCCGCCCCCACCCAGCTTGAGCTCCTCTGGAGGACAGCCAAGTGGCTCAGGCCCGAATACGAGCTGATCCTCTCCAGGATCAGGAATTCGAGGGTGGTCCACACCGACCAGACCGGGATCAAAGTGGACGGTGCGAACTTCTGGATCTGGACCTTCGTGACAGACTCCGAAATCCTGTTCGCCATAAGGAGGAGGAAGTCGCAGAAGGTTCTGGAGGAGATCCTAGGAAGGGAATGGTCTGGGGTGATGGTCTGCGATGGTGCCAGATCCCATCACACCTTCGCCAGGAAGAGCGGGGCCAAAATCCAGAGGTGCTGGGCCCACCTGCTCAAGGAGGCCAGGAACCTGGCAGGGAAGGACGAAGAGGCTGAAGCCCTCAGCCGAGGGCTGCAGGGGGTCTTCGACAGGCTGAGAAAAGCACTGGAGAAGAAGCCCCCTCCAGCGGAGCGTGCAAGGTTGCTCAGGAACGCCAGGCGGGTGCTGAGGCACTGGATGAGCAACAGTTACAAGAAAGCGGCGGTGCGGAAGTTTG
>QNVD01000069.1 GCA_004347925.1 Hadesarchaea archaeon | reverse complement strand
GGGGCTTGGAGGGATCGGGGGAGGAGGGGGGAGGGGGAAGCCTCCTCCAGGGCTCCCCCTCCCTCACCTTGGTGATCCTGGTCCCCCCGTCCACCCTCACCCCCACGTTGTAGCCGCTGGCCAGCTTCAGCACCAGGCATTCCCGGTCCCCCAGCCCGCTCCTGGGCATGAGGATCCCCTCGTACACCCTCCCCCCGCTCTCCACCCTCACCAGATCCCCCACCTTCACGGAGAGCCTGGAGAGGAGCTCGGCCAGCCTTCCCGAGTACCCGGACACCGGTAGAACTCGGAGGGAGAGGTATTAAGCCCCTCCAGGGAAGGGAGGGGGATGGTGAGGAGGGCGGTGGCGCTGGTGAGCGGGGGGATGGACAGCACGGGCTTCGCCTCCCAGTACGCGGAGAGGGGATACGAGATCCATCCCCTGGTCTTCAGGTACGGGCAGAAGGGCTGGAGGGAGGTGGAGGTGGCCCTCTCCCTCTGCAGGAAGCTGGGCTTCAGGGAGCCGGTGGTGGTGGGGATGGACTTCATGAGGGAGCTCTGGAGGGGAACCCAGCTCACGGACGAGGGGGTGGAGGTGAGAGGGGAGTACCACCCCGATGTGGTGGTTCCCCTGAGGAACGCCGTCTTCCTCACGCTGGCCACGGCCTACGCCCACACGCTCGGGGCGGAGAAGGTCCTGTACGGGGCCACCCTCAGCGACACGGAGGTGGACGGCAGGACGGGGAGGGTCAAGTATCCCGACACCACCCCCCTCTTCTCCTCCCTCCTCTCCGGGGCCCTGGCGGTGGGTCACTTCAACACCCTGGTGGAGATCACCTCCCCCGCCCAGGAGGGGATGGACAAGGTGGAGTGCCTCAGGAGGAGCTTCAGGGTGATGGGTCCCCTGGTATACGAGACCTGGAGCTGCTACCTAAGCGGGAGGGTGCACTGCGGGAGGTGCGAGTCCTGCCTCAACCGGAGGAGGGCCTTCAGGGAGGCGGGGATAGAGGACAGGACGGAGTACGAGTTCAGGTGAGGAGCTCCCTCAGCCTCCTGAAGTCCTCCTCCAGCCTGGAGCGGTTCTTCCCGCTGTAGAGGGCGGCCGCCGGGTGGTAGGTGGGGAAGAGGGAGAAGGATCTTCCCGCGAAGCGGCAGTCCAGGACCCTCCCGTGCTCCCTGGACAGCTCCACGGGCCTTCCCAGCAGGGTGGAGGCCGCCACCCTCCCCAGGGAAACCACCAGGGAGGGCCCCAGGATCCTGAGCTGCTCCTCCAGGTGGGGCCTGCAGGCCTCCACCTCCTCGGGAAGGGGGGTCCGGTTTCCGGGGGGGCGGCACTTCAGCACGTTGGTGATGTAAACCCCCTCCCTCCTCAGCCCCGCGGAGAGGAGGAGGGAGGTCAGGAGCTTCCCCGCCGCCCCCACGAAGGGGAGGCCCTCCTCATCCTCCTGGGCCCCGGGCGCCTCCCCCACCAGCACGAGCCTGGGGAAGGCCGGGCCGGAGCCGAAGACCGTTTGGGTCCTGGTCCTCCAGAGGCCGCACCTCCGGCACCGGGAGACCCTAACCCTGAGCCCCTCCAGCTCCTCCTCCCGCATGCTCCACCCACCGCTCCATCCTCCGGTGCACCTCCCGGAGGAGCTCGAGGTCCTCGGCGCAGTGCTGGACGATCAGCTCCCGGGAGGCGCTGTCACCCCTCAGGGCCAGCCTGAAGAGGGTGGAGACGTCCTTCCCCTCGAACTCCACCTTCCTCGCTAGGCCGAAGAACCTGGCCACGGAGTCCAGGCGGTGGCTGGAGAGGAGGAGGTGGTCCCTGCACCAGAGGTAGAGGTCCAGGTGGGGGAGGGAGAGGAGGGGCCTGAGGTCCACCCCCAGCAGGAGGGCCCTGGCCTTCAGGAAGGGCAGGTCGAAGCCCGAGCCGTACCAGGTCACCAGCAGGTCGCCTTCCCTCAGCTCCAGGGAGAGCTCCTCCAGGGCCTTCCTCTCCTCCTCCTGGGTGGAGCAGAACCTCACGTGGGGCCTCTCCCCCCTCAGGGTTCCCAGGGCCACCACGGATCCCTGGTCGGCGGTCCTGGCGGAGGTCTCTATGTCCAGGTAAAGGGGCACTCACTCACCCATCAGGAGGATGGAGAGCCTCCTGGTCCTGGGCCCGTCCTCCTCCACCACCAGGAAGTTCTGCCAGGTCCCCCTCACCACCCTCCCCTCCACCACGGGGAGGACCCTGCAGGTGCCCACCAGGGAGGACTTCAGGTGGGCGTGGGCGTTGTCGTCTATCCTGTCGTGCTCGTAGTTCCCGGAGGGGGGGACGAGCTCGTCCAGCTTCCTCAGGAGGTCGTTCTTCACCCCGCTCTCCCCCTCGTTGAGCGTGAGGCAGGCGGTGGCGTGGGGGAGGTTCACCACCAGCAGGCCGTTCCTTATCCCCGACTTCCTCACCTCCTGCAGGATCTGGTCGGTGAGGTCCACCACCTCGCTCCTCCTCCTGGTGGAGAAGGAGATCTCCGAGTACCAGACCTTCATCGAAGAAAGTGCTCCCCCCTCCGTTATATCCTTTGGTGTAATCCTTTTACTCCGGAGGAGGGAGAGGAGGGGATGGCCGCGAGGGAGTTCGGCCCCCATCCCAGCGCCCGCAGGCTCTATCACCTCTACCTCAGCCTGGTCATGGTTCCCCTCCTCCTCCTGGGGACGGGCATCCTCTTCCTCCTCCACCGATACGGCACCGCCCTCCACCTCCTCCTCTTCTCCCTCCTCTACTTCCTCCCCCTGCTGGCGGCGGCGGGGGTGGTCCTCTACTGGATCCCCCGGTACTGTTCCTCCCTCCGGTACGAGCTGGGGAAGGAGGAGGTGAGGGTGAGAAGGGGAGTCTGGTGGAGGATGGAGCACGCGGTCCCCTACGCCAGGGTGATGAGCGTGGACGTGGTTCAGGGCCCCCTCTCCAGGAGGCTGGGGCTGGGGACGGTGGACATCTACACCGCCGGGTACACGGGGCAGGCGGGAGGGGGAGGGGGACCGGGGCTCAGGAGGGCGGAGGCCTCCCTCCTCCACCTCTCCAACTTCAGGGAGGTGAGGGAGGAGG
>QNVD01000068.1 GCA_004347925.1 Hadesarchaea archaeon | reverse complement strand
CACGTTGAGCCAGACCACCCCCACCCCGTAGGCCCAGAGGAAGCCCACCGCCCCAAAGATCAGGCCCACCTCCCCCCCGTGCGCGAACCCCCTTCCCTCCCAGGAGGAGCCGAAGGAGAAGGCCTGCCCCGGTCCCGAAGCGTAGCCGATCGCCATGAGGGAGCCGAAGTTGGGGAAGAGATCGGGGAAGAGGGTTCCCATGAGGAGGAAGGTCAGGGCGAAGCCCACCAGCAGCTGCAGGGCGAAGACGAAGGACATCAGGATTCCCGTGCTGGCCGCCTGCCCGTAGCTCCTCCCCCTCGTAACCATCCCCAGGGTCAGGGCGGCGAAGGTGAGGTTGAGGAGGTGGTAGATCAGGTTCTCCAGGTGGTGGAAGGAGACCAGCCTCAGGACCTGGGCTAGGAGGAAGCCGAGGAACCCGGCCACCAGGGCGTTGGGCAGGAGGAGCCTCTGGAGGATCCTCACCTTCACCCGGAGGAAGGTGGCAACCAGTAGGAGCAGGCTCAGGAGGACGAAGTCGAAGACCAGGGACCAGCCTATCTCCAAGCTCTCATCTCCCTGAGCCCCCCTCTTTAAAATAGTATGTTTTTTATGGACAAAGAGGAAAAATCTGGTGAATGCCGGTGCTGCAGAAGTGGGAGGAGGTGCTCAACTCCGCCCTGGAGTCGGACGAGAAGTTCAGGGAAACCCTGAAGAGGGTGCTCAAGGAGTACCGCCTGGACATGAAGGAATTCAGCAAGCTCTCGGGCGTTTCGGAGAGCTCCCTCTACAAGATCCTCTCGGGGCACAGGGCCAACCCCAGGCTCTCCACCCTGAGGGACATCCTCCGCACCCTCCGGAACCTGGAGAGCCCGAAGGAGGGGGAGCCCTTCATCGCCCTGATCGCCTCCCGCTCCTCCCTGGACTCCCTCAACACCTCCCACGTGACGGTGGGGGGGCTCAGGGTAAGGATAAGGGGATACGGGGCGGCCAGCATCGAGGATGCCATCGTGGCGGCCCTGAACGCCGAGCAGGAGGGGGCCAGGGCCATCGTTTGCGGGCCCGTGGTGGCCACCATCCTGGAGAAGATCGTAAGGATACCCATCTCCTCCTGCCCCGTTTCCCTCTGCAACCAGCCCCTGCTGGAAGCCGCCAAGAACGCCGCCAAGAAGATAGCGGAGGAGAACAAGGAACTGGAAAAAAGGCGGGACCGCGACTGAAAGCCTGGACGGTAGGATTAAATACGACCTCTTCCTAAGGTATCGATGCCCGGGGTGGAGTCCGAGCTCTTTTTGGCGGGGATGCGCAGCTTTGTGAACGTCCTCCTGAGCAACGTGGAAGCCGATCCCCAGTTCCAGGAGAAAACCAGGGGAAAGGACTTCTCCCTCTGCAACGTGATAAGGGTTCCCCCCTCCTTCAGGGAGAAGGGCATTGAGGACGCCTACCTGCGCCTCCGCCTCTCGGAGGGAAAGGTGGAGGCGGAGGTGGCCACCAGCCTTCCTCAGGCGGATGTGGTCCTGGAGGGGGACTGGGAAACCTGGAAGAGGGTGATCTCCGGTCAGGAGGAGCTATCCAACGCGGTGGTGGAGGGGAAGATCCAGGTCACGCAGGGGGCCGAGAAGATGGACTTTGAAATCATCTCCCTCGTCGCCAACGCCATGATGCGCTCCACCGTCCCCCTGGATGTCTTCAAGCTGATAGAGCCTTCCTGAGAAACTCAGGGACCCGGAAGCCTGAAGCCCTCTTCCTCCAGTCCGAGCTCCCTGAGCTTCTCTGGGGCGGGAAGACCCGTGGACTCATCCCAGCCCCTCTCCTGGTAGTAATCTCCCAGGAACCGGTCCAGATCCTCCTCCGAGAGGGCCACCTCCCCGTAGTAGTCCCTGAGAACCACCTCCCCCTCGGGCGTCCTCCTGGGAAGGAGCCAGATTCTGGAGCAGCGGTAGTCCTCCTTCGTGAAGCCCTCCTCCGCGTTCAGCATCTTCCAGTAGGTGAAGATCCTCTCCCCCGCCCTCCTCAGCTCCCCCACCCCCACCTCCCTCCCCGTCACCAGGGAGTAGAGCTCGGCCGCCTGCCTGAGGTTGAGGTACCTCAGCCCCAGGAAGCCCCAGAGGGCGTGCACGATGCAGGTCCCCAGGCTGTTGTAGACCGCCATCCTGTCCTCCGCGTACCTGGCGTACCTCCCGGGGTTGAAGCCCGTGGGGCCGCTGAAGACCCTGCTCAGCTCCTCCTCCGAGAGGCCCATGTCCCTGGCATCCACCTCCCTGAGCACCTGAAGGTCCATCATGGGCACGGTGTAGAGGGACTGGGTGCCCCCGTGGTGGGGCCTGGGTGAGGTGAGGTGGGAAAAGGCCTGGGGGTGGAGCCTGGTGAACCTGGCATCCTGGATCGCATCCACCCCCCTGAAGAGGCCCGTTCCCTCCTCGAAGTCCTCCGGGTCCAGCCCCAGCCTCTCGGCGGCAGGGTACCAGCCGTCCGACAGGAGACCCCCGAAGCCCTCCCTCCCCGCGATCTGCCTGAAGAGGCTCAGGTAGGTCTCAAAGCTCCTCTCCAGCCTCTCCTTCAGCCTGCCCCTCCCCGAGGCCCTGGTGACCCAGTTCACCAGCTGGCTGGTGGTGAAGTAGCACATCCCCTCCCGGTTGCACAGATCCAGAAGGGCCACGGCATCCCTTGGGTCCTCCAGCTCCAGCCTCTGCCCCACCCTGGCGGGGAGCATGTAGGATCCGGTGTAGGTGGAGAGGCCCGCGTGCCTCCCCTCCCTGATGCGGAAGTCCACCCTGCAGGCCATGGGACAGCCCCAGCAGGAGGAGTTCGCGCCCCCCTTGAGCTCCAGCCACCTCTCCGGGCCGTAGAGCTCGTTCCACCTCGAGTACTCCCACACACCCTCCCTCACCAGCGGGGAGTGGGCGGCCCAGCCGGCCATGATGCCCAGCACCCTCCACTGCGGCAGGAGGGGGTTCTTCTCTATGTCCCTCCTCCACTCCCTCACCACCTCCGAGAGCTCCCCCTCCCTGGCCACCGCCACCCTCCCCTCCCCCCTCACCACCACGGCCTTCAGGTTCTTGGAGCC
>QNVD01000067.1 GCA_004347925.1 Hadesarchaea archaeon | reverse complement strand
CACCAGGTCCACCCCCTCGTACCTGCTCCTCACCCCCCGGTACCACCTGCAGGGCCTGACGTTGGCGTAGAGATCCAGGGCCTGCCTGAGGGCCACGTTCACGCTCCTGAAACCCTTCCCCACGGGGGTGGTGATGGGGCCCTTCAGGGCCACACCCGTCCTCCTTATGGACTCCAGCACCTCCTCCGGGAGGGGGGTCCCCTTCTCCTCCAGGGCCCTCTCCCCCGCCTCCACCACCTCCCACTCTATCCTCACCCCGGTGGCCTCCACGCACCTGCGGGCGGCCTCTATGACCTCGGGACCTATCCCGTCCCCGGGGATAAGGGTGACGCGGTGCACCTACATCCCTCAGACCTCGAAGCCCACCTTCCTGGCCAGCTGCCTGAACTCCTCGTCCCTCAGGGGCATCCTCCGGCTCCCGTTCACGAACTTCTCCCTTATGATCCCCACCAGCTGCTCCAGCCTGGGGTCCCCCTCCTCCACCTCCCTCCCCAGCATCTCCTGCAGCCTGAGCCTTATCCCGTGCTTCCCGGACCTCTTCCCTATCACGATGGTCCTGCGCTGCCCCACCAGCTCCGGGGGGAAGGGCTCGTAGGTGAGGGGGAGGGCGGAGATGCCCTGGAGGTGGATCCCCGACTCGTGGGCGAAGGCCGCATCCCCCACGATGGCCTTGTTGATGGGGAGGTGGTAGCCCGTGGCGGAGGAGAAGAAGAGGGCCAGCTCCCTCAGGGGGGCGAAGTTCCACTTGGTCACGTCGTGGTGGAGGTAGCAGTTCAGCATGACCTTCTCCGTCTCCGCGTTCCCCGCCCTGTCCCCCACCCCCAGGAGGGTCGTGCTCACGTAGATCTTGTCGTAAAGGCCCGAGGCCGCCCTGACCGCCGCCAGGGTGTTCTCCACCGCGTTCCCCAGGTCGTCGTGGGCGTGGATCTCCAGGTAGGGGATCTTGGTCTCCCTCCTGAGGTGCCTGATCTTGGCGGGTATGCCGTTGGGGAGGGTGGCCAGGGGATCGGAGAGGCCCACCCCCACCGTGTCGCATATCCTGTAGACCTTCGCCCCCGCCTCCGCCACCGCGTTCACGAACTCCCTCTCGAACTCCCAGTCCGCCCTGGTGCTGTCCTCCCCGTGCACGAAGACGGTCAAACCGTGCTCCACGGCGTAGGAGACCGTCTCCACCACCCTGTCCAGCAGCTGGAGGGGGGTCTGCTCCCACTTCTCGAAGTGGATGTAGGAGACCGGGTGGGAGATCCCCACCTGCCTGAAGTCCAGGGAGAGGGCCATGTCCACATCCTCCTTGGAGGCCCTGCACCAGGCCGCCAGCATGTCGCCCAGGCCCGCCTCCCTCATGAGCCTGACGGCCTGCTGGTCCGTCTTGGTGTAGGTGAGGACCTCCAGCCTCTCCACCCCTATGTCCCTCAGGAGGGTGGCGATGCGGCAGGTGTCCTCGGGCTTGGGGGTGATCATCCCCGCCATCTGCAGTCCCTCCCTGAGGGTGGTGTCGTCCACCACCACCTCCACGTTGAGGGGAACGGGGCGGTAGACCAGCCTGCGCAGGCGCTCCCACTTCTCCCTGTCGAACTGGGGGGAGGAGAGCTCGCGCAGGAGCTGGATCTCGCTCCTCCTGCGCCTCTCGAAGGGATCCTCCCTGCCTCTCACGGCCTCCACGGTTTCCCTATTCCTCCTCCCTAATTAGCTTTATCCCCTCCACCGAGAGCTTGGCGGGTGACCCCAGCCCCCCCTCCACCGCGAACCTCACCCCCAGCATCCTCTCCACCAGCTCCGCGTTGGTGAGGGCGTGAAGGGTGAGGTGGGTGCTCCAGATCTCCGATCTCCCCTCCGCCAGGGCCAGGTAGGGTATCAGCTGGTCCGTGAGGTGCCGGTCCACCGCGTGCCCCGTCCGGAGCTCCTCCAGCAGCAGCCCGGCCGCCTCCCTCCCCACCCTCTCCGCGGGCTTCCCCGGCTTCCCCAGGGAGCTGCTTCCCAGGATCCCCCTCCCGAGGTGAGGGCCCAGAGGACGATCCCGCTTCCCGGTCCCGGGTGGGGGCCCTCCGGGACCTCCACCCTGATCCTGGCCCCGTAGCCCGCCCTGAGGAGGAGGAGCTTGGCCGCGTGGGCCTGCCTGGTGGCCACGTGGGGGGGGAGGCCCACGCAGTGGGAGATCCCCTCCACCCTCTCCACCCTCCCCGCCTCCGTGAGCCTGAGGGGAAGGAGCCTCTCCACGGGCCTGGTCCTCACCACCACCCTCCCTCCCCCCTTGGGGTAGTGCCCCCTCCTCTGGCACTCCAGCTCCACCGAGTACCCCATCCTGGAGAGGAGGGGGAGGGTCACGTGCTTCAGGTAGTCCACGGGGGGGGCCAGGGGATTGTCCGTCCCCCCCCGTCACCTCCACCTCGGCCGGCCCCGAGGCGAAGGCCAGGGGGAGGAGGAGGGCCTGCAGGACCAGGGTGATGCTCCCCGCCGTCCCTATCTCGAACCTGTACCTCCCCCCCGAGATCCTCCCGGGCTCGAAGGTCACCTCCGTGGAGTGGAGCTCCGCCCCCTCCACCCTCCCCCCGCTCACCTCGGCCAGGGCCTCCACCGCCCTGAGGTGCTGGGGCTGGAGCCCTGGCTTCTTCCTCTTCACCCTGATGTGGTGCACCCTCACGGGCCGGCCCCTCACCGCCGCCAGGGCCAGGGCGATCCTCAGGACCGACCCCCCTCCCTCTCCCATGGAGCCGTCTATCTCCAGGAGCTCCATCCCAGAGACCCCCCCCTTCCCCGTTATAGCCTTTGGGGGGCCCCCAGGGATTTAACCCCGCGCCTGAATCCTAGGAGGTGGACCTGCTCTCCAGGGTGCTGGAGCTGGTCTCCCTCATCCCCAGGGGGAGGGTGACCACCTACGCCGAGCTGGCCAGGGCAGCGGGAAGGCCGGGGGCCTGGAGGGCGGTGGGGAACCTCCTGTCCCGCAACCCCAGGCCCATCGAGATCCCCTGCCACAGGGTGGTGAGGTCCGACGGGAGGGTGGGGGGCTACTCCCTGGGGGAGGGGAGGAAGGTGGAGCTGCTGAGGGAGGAGGGGGTGG
>QNVD01000066.1 GCA_004347925.1 Hadesarchaea archaeon | reverse complement strand
GGGCCCGCCAATCCTTTTTTCGGCGGGGAGAAAGGGGAAAGGGGGTGGTGAAGTGCCGAAGTGCAGCCAGTGCGGGAAAAACGTGAAGGACGCGGCCAAGATCACCACCTGCTCGCGCTGCGGTAGGAGGCTCTGCACCTCCTGCTTCTCCAGGCACAGCTGCTGAGAGAAAATGATTTAATTTTTTCTTTCCTTTTTTTGATGGGTGATCGCTTGAGGGCTCCTCGCCCAGGGGGGAAGTGGGATGGGGATCCACCTGATAGCCGAGTTCATGGGGGTGGAAAGGGAGAAGATAGCCTGGGTAAGGAAGATGAGGCCGATGGT
Source organism: Hadesarchaea archaeon (assembly GCA_004347925.1). GTDB lineage: Archaea > Hadarchaeota > Hadarchaeia > Hadarchaeales > WYZ-LMO6 > WYZ-LMO6. The sequence continues at coordinate 2,873 of QNVD01000066.1, read as the reverse complement.
GGAGAGAGCCGTGAGGGAGAGCGGACTGAAGGCCTTCTCCTCCTCCTACCACCAGTTCAGGCCCCACGGGGTGAGCTGCGTCTACCTCCTCAGGGAATCCCATCTGGCCCTCCACAGCTGGCCCGAGGTTAACTACCTGGCGGTGGACATCTTCAGCTGCGAGAGCGGGGAAGGGGCCAGGAGGGCCCTGGAGCTCCTTAGGAAAGAGTTCTCCCCCCGAAGGGTTAAGGTGAGGGTGGTGAAGGGGATGGAGTATGAGAAGCTCCTGCGGGGAGAGAAAGGTGCTGGAAGAGCTGGCGGGGGGTAGGAAGACCCTCTGGGAGCTGCTGGCCTCCTACCCCTGGTCCATGGAGGACTTCGCCCGAACCCTCAACCGCCTCCACCGGCAGGGCAAGATCTCCGTGGAGGGGGAGTTCATCAGGGCCGTGGTGCCGGTAAGGGGGAGGAGCCTGCGCTCCCTGCGCTGCCCCGGCTGCGGGAGGGGAACCGTGCTGGAGGGCCACCGGGAGCTGGAGAGGAGGTTCAGGGAGCTGGCGAAGGACAGGCCCAGGCCGGAGCTGGGCTTCTCCCAGGGGTACATGAGGGAGGAGGACGTATGGGCCCGCGTGGCCCTCATGCACCACTACGAGGAGGTGGAGGGGAAGAGCATCGTGCTGGTGGGGGACGACGACCTGGTGGGCCTGGCCCTGGCGCTGACGGGGCTTCCGGAGAGGGTCACGGTGCTGGACATCGACAGGAGGCTGGGGGAGTTCCTGGAGGAGGTGGGGAGAAGGGAGGGACTGGAGGTGGAGTTCGTGGAGTACGACGTGCGTGACCCCCTCCCGCGGGAGCTGAGGGGGAGGTTCGAGGTATTCGTGACCGACCCCCCGGAGGAGCAGAGGGGGCTGAGGGCCTTCCTGTGCCGGGCCGTCTGCGCCCTCAGGCCCTCCGGCTCCTCGGGCTACTTCGGCCTCACCTCCCTGGAGTCCCCTCCCGAGAGGTGGCTCTGGCTGCAGCGGTGGCTCTCCCGGAGGAACCTGGTGCTCACGGACATCCTGAGGGACCACTCCTTCTACCCCACCAGGGAGTACGGGATGGGCTTCCCCTACGAGGAGCCCGTCCTGAGGAGGCTGGAGTTCGAGTACCGCGCTCCCCCCTCCGTGGACTGGTACAGGTCCGCCTTCCTCAGGGTGACCGCGGTGGGGAGGATAAGGCCCCCGGCCTGCGGGGCCAGGCTCCCCCTCTAGGTCCGGAATCTTTTTTTCTCTCCCCCCCCAGAGGCCATGATGAAGATCGTCTACTCCCCCAGGTGCCTGGAGTACGGGAGCCCCTTCCACCTAGAGGGCCCGGACAGGGTGAGGAGGGCCTACGAGATCCTCAGGGGGCTGGGGTACAGGTTCGTGGAGCCCAAGCCCGCCGGGGAGGAGGACCTCCTCCTCGTCCACTCCAGGGAGCACGTGGAGAGGATAAGGAGGGGGAACTTCTTCGATCCCGACACCCCCGCCTACCCAGGCATCTACGAGTACGCGAGGCTGGCCGCGGGAGGGGCCCTGCTGGCGGCGGAGCTGGAGGGCTTCTCCCTCCTGCGCCCACCCGGTCACCACGCGGGTAGGAGCGGGAGGGCGCTGGGGGCGCCCACCCTAGGCTTCTGCTACTTCAACAACCTGGCCCTGGCGGTCAGGAAGCTGGACCTCCCCACCCTGATCGTGGACATAGACGGGCACCACGGGAACGGGACGCAGGAGATCTTCGCCGGGGACCCCAAGGTGAGGTTCGTCTCCCTCCACCGGGCCGGCATCTACCCCGGGACGGGATGGGACTCGGGGCCCAACTTCGTGAACGTCCCGCTGGACGAGGTGGGGGACGAGCTCTACCTGAAGTACCTGGACAGGGCCCTGAGGAGGGTGGGGGCTGAGGAGTGCGAGGTGATAGCCGTCTCCGCGGGCTTCGACTCCCACGCCGGCGACCTCTCCTCCCTGGGCCTGACCACGGAGGGCTTCAGGAGGATAGGGGAGAGGCTGGCGGAGTACGGGAAGCCCGTCTTCGGGGTGCTGGAGGGAGGGTACATAGGGGAGAACGTGGGGAGGGACCTGCACGCCCTGCTGGAGGGGCTGCAGGGGAGGGCCTAGCCGAAGTGCTCCCTGAGGAGCTCCTCCAGCCTCCTGCTCCTCTCCCTGAGCGACCTCCTGACCCCCTCGGCGAAGCTCCCGGGATCGAAGGAGTAGAAGCAGGCCCTCCTCTTCCTCTCCGTCCTCCCCACCCTCTTCCTGATCAGGCCCATCTCCACCAGGGACTTCAGGTGGAGGCGTATGGCCCTCTCCGACCTCCCCGTCCTCTCCCTCAGGTGGGAGATGGAGAGCTCCCTCCCCACCTCCGCCACGGCCGCCAGCAGGAGCTGGGCGGTGGGGGGGNGGCCGAAGAGGAGGGCCACCTCCCTGACCGCCCTTCCCCTCCTTCCCATCCCTTTCCCTCCCTCCCCCAACCTTTTTAGGGTGACGGTCCTTCCTCTGTAAAACAATTTGCAGAGGAAGAGCCATGCCGCAGGTAGTCCTCACCGCCGACCGGAACCTCATGTCGGACTACGGGGGGTCCATGTTCATGGGCTTCGCCGCCTGCGCCCCCAGGCTCCTCCCCGACCCCCTCTTCCACCTCTTCCTCTGCCCCCCCCTCCCCCACAGGAACGGGGTGGCCCTCTTCGCCCCGGCGGGGACCAGGAAGATCGAGGCGGTCCTGCTCGAGGAGGGCTTCGACGTGGTGGTGGCCCACCCCGAGCACCTGGGGGAGGTGGTGGATGAGAGCACCAGGGCGGTGGGGATCACCGCCAACGACCCCCTGGGGCTGGGGCCCGCCTCCTCCACCTTCAGCAGCCTGGCGGGGAGGGAGACCTACTCCGC
>QNVD01000065.1 GCA_004347925.1 Hadesarchaea archaeon | reverse complement strand
CACACCGCCTCGGTGGCGGGGGGGAGGGAGGTCTGGAGGGCGGTGCTCAGGTGGGGTGGGGCGGTGGAGGTGGGGAGCTTCGAGGAGCTCCTGGATCAGGTGGTGGCCTTCACCTTCCTCCCCCCCTGCAGGGGGAGGAGGGTGGCGGTCCTGGGGGGAGGGGGAGGGAAGAGCGTGCTCTCGGCCGACCTCTGGGAGGAGGAGGGCTTTGAGCTGCCGGACCTTTCCCCCTCCCTGAGGGAGAGGCTGAGGGAGAGGTGTCCAGGGGAGTGGGACTGGGTGGGCAACCCCGTGGACTTCTCCATCCTGCAGGAGCGCCCCGTGATGCCCCAGGAGTGGCTGGAGCTGATGGAGGAGAGCGGGGACTTCGACTTCTTCGTCTTCAACCTCACCGAGGACGATCCCCTACCGGAGGAGGTCTGGAGGTTCTGGATGGAGGAGCAGGTGAACGGGCTCCTCAGGTTCAAGAAGAGGGGGAAACCCCTGCTGGCCGTGGTCCCCTCGGCGGGGCTAGATCCCAGGGAGATGTCCAAGTGGAGGTGGGGGGCCATAGGGGAGATCAGGAGGAGGCTGGTGGAGGCGGGTGTCCCGGTCTTCCCCTCGGTGGAGAGGGCGGCCAGGGCCCTGAGGAGGTTTGTGGATTACTGGGAAAGGAGGCCTGCCGCCCCTAGCCCTTCTTGCTCTTGAGGTAGCTGATGAGGGCCGGGATCACCTGGTAGAGGTCCCCCACGATCCCGTAGTCGGCCACCTTGAAGATGGGGGCATCCGGGTCCTTGTTGATGGCCACGATGATCTTGGAGTCCCTCATCCCCGCCAGGTGCTGCACCTGCCCGGAGATGCCCACGGCCATGTACATCCTGGGCTTCACCTTGTGGCCGGAGAGCCCCACCCAGTGGTCCTCCGGGAGCCACTTGAGGTCGGCGGCTATGGGCCTGGAGCATCCCAGCGTGGCCCCTATCAGGCCCGCCAGCTCCTCCAGCAGCTTGAGGTCCTCCTTCTTCCTGAAGCCCCTGCCGCAGGAGGTGATGAGCTCCGCGTCCTCGATCTTTATCCCCTTCATCTCCTTGGCCTTCAGCTCCACCACCTTCTTCTCCACGGGCGGTATCTCCGCCTTCACCTCCACCACCTCCCCCTTCCTGGAGTCGTCCCTCGGGGGCTTCTCGAAGGTCCTGGGGGGAACGGTGGCGATCTGGGGCTTGGTCTTCGAGAACTCGGTGGCCACCACCATGGCGGAGATGGCCGGGCGCTCCGCTATGAGGAGCTTCTTCTCCTTGTCTATCCTGAGGCTGGTGGCCCCCGCGGCGCATCCCGCGTTGAGCTTGGTGGCCAGCCTGGGGGCGGTCTCCTTCCCCCTCTTGGTGGCCCCTATGAGCAGGACCTCGGGCTTGGCCTGCTCCACCACCTTGGCCAGGGCCTCCGTGTAGGTCTCGGGGAAGAAGGTGGAGAGGGAGGGATGATCCACCACGTAGACCACGTCGGCGCCGTAGGCGAAGAGCTCCTTCTCCTTGCCCTTCACCCCGCTTCCCACCAGCGCGGCGGCGAGCTTGGTCCCCAGGTCGTTGGCCAGCTCCCTGCCCTTGCCCAGGAGTTCCGCCGCCACCTCCAGGTTCTCGGAGAAGACCAGGACGGCCATCCTCACACCTTCAGCACTCCCTCCTTCACCAGGGCCTTGACCAGCTCCTCCACCTGCTGGGAGAGCTCCCCCTCCTTGAAGATGATGTTCTTCCTCCCCATCACGGGGGCCTCGGCCTTCATGACCTGAACGGCGGAGCCGGAGAGCCCCACCTCCTCCTTGCTCAGGCCCAGCTCGGCGGCGCCCCAGGTGTCCACCTTCTTCTTGGAGGCGGCCATGATCTTGGGGAGGGTGGCAAACCTGGGCTCGTTGATCTCCTTGGTGACCGTGACCAGGGCGGGGAGCTTGGCCTCCACCACCTCGTACCCCTCCTCCAGGTCCCTTTCCACCACGATCTTCCCGTCTCCCACGGAAACGATCTTCCTGACGTAGGTGAGCTGGGGGAGGTTGAGGAGGGCGGCCAGCCTCGGCCCCACCATCCCGGAGTACCCGTCCATGCTGGCCTCGGCCGTGAGGACGAGGTCCACGTTCCCTATCTTCCTTATGGCCGCCGCCAGGACCCTCGCGGTGGCCAGGGTGTCGGAGTTGTCGAAGGCGGGATCGCTCAGCAGATAGGCGTTGTCTATCCCCATGGCCAGGGCCTCCCTCAGGGCCCTCATGGCGTCCGCGGGCCCCATGGTTATCACGAAGGTCTCCGCCTTCTGGTTCTCCTTCAGCCTCACGGCCTCCTCGATGGCGTTCTTGTCGAAGTCGCTTATTTTCCTGGAAACACCGTCCGTGACGAGCAGGCGCGTGCTGGGATCCACCTTGAGCTCGGCAGGATCAAAAACCTGCTTGATGCACACCACGACGCGCATCGCTTTTTTGATTTTTCTTCCTATAAAAGACTTTTGTCGGCTGGGTTTTCCTCGAATTAGGTGAGTTCCCGTTTTTTTAACCGGGGGGAAGGGGCCCGCCGGCTGCTCCCACTGGGATGGAGAGCGGGATGATCCCGTCGGCCCGAGGGGGGAGGGGGACGGCCCCCGCTGGGCAAGGCCCCGAGAGGGGGGACGGGAAACCGATCAGGCCCCCGAAGAGAGCCTGATCAGGCCGAGGAGCCGGTTTTTCCCGAGGTCCAACCGGATGCCCGCCGCTTCGGCGGGGGTCCTCCCCAGCCCCTGGTGCGTCCTCACGTAGTTGTACACCATCCTCCTCAGGTCCAGGAAGGCCTCGGCCGAGGCCAGGCTCTTGAAGTGCCTCATCGTCTTGTACCTCTGCTTTATGTCCTGGTTGTGGCGCTCGATGGGGTTGTTGTTGAACCGCAGGCCGTACTGCCTGCAGGCGATGGGGACGCCCTGGACCAGCCTCGCCACCCGGTAGAAGTGCCTGTTGAACGCCCTCCTGTACTGTCCCAGCCCGTCGCTCACGAAGGTCACGAGCCTCCTCTCCCCTGGCGGCCTGCGGCGCTCCCTCTCGAAAACCTCCCTTACCTGCCCTCCGACGCGGTTCTTTAGCTCCCTGAAGAACTCGTCGAACTCCTCCAGGCTCCTGCTCCCCGCCAGCCTCGTCTGCAGGTTGAACTTCGTCCCGCTGTCCACCGCGTTCATGCTCCAGCACGTTTTTTCCCCACCTTGACCTCCACCTCGT
>QNVD01000064.1 GCA_004347925.1 Hadesarchaea archaeon | reverse complement strand
GGGAGGGGGGAGGAGGATGGGGGCGGAGGAGCTGGGGAGGGTGGTGGAGGTGGCCTCCTCCCTGGGCATGAGGAGGGTGAAGCTCACGGGAGGGGAGCCCCTCCTCAGGGAGGACCTGGAGGAGGTGGTGAGGGAGGTGGCGGAGCACGCGGAGGAGGTCTCCCTGGTCACCAACGGGGTGGGGTTGGAGGGTAGGGCCGGGGCCCTGGCGGGGGCGGGGCTCAGGAGGGTGAACGTGAGCCTGGACACGCTGGACCCGGAGAAGTACGCCAGGCTCACCGGGGTGAGGGCGCTGGACAAGGTGGTGAGGGGAATAGAGGCGGCCCTGGACGCGGGGCTGGTCCCCGTGAAGCTGAACATGCTCCTGCTGAGGGGGGTGAACGAGGAGGAGGTGGAGGGGATGGTGGAGTTCGCCAGGGAGAGGGGGGCGAAGCTCCAGCTGCTGGAGCTCATCAGGCTTCCCTGGGATCCCCCCCGGATCTACGAGGCCTTCCACCTCGACCTCTCGGGGGTGGAGGGGTGGCTCAGGGAGAGGGGGAAGGAGGTGGGGAGGAGGGGGGAGCAGAACGCCAGGAGGGTCTACAGGGTGGACGGGGTGGAGGTGGAGGTGGTGAGGCCCATGCACAACTCCGAGTTCTGCCTTCACTGCACCAGGCTCAGGCTCACCCACGACGGCTACCTGAAGCCCTGCCTGATGAGGAGGGACAACCTGGTGGACCTGCTCACCCCCCTGAGGGAGGGAAGGGAGGAGGAGGTGAGGAGGGCCTTCGAGCTGGCGGTGGAGAGGAGGGAGCCCTTCTTCCGGGGCCCATCGTAGTCCATGAAAAGAGGTTCCCCAGCGTGAGAACCATGGAGGGAACAGATGTAGTCAAGCTCGTGCGCGCCTTTCTGGTTGCTCTCCCGATCGCTCCGCTGCCGGTATACGCTCTTTCTCCTTTCAGGGATTCTCTCCGAGGCTAAACCCGAGAGCATGGTGAGGAAGCTGATCAAACCATTGGTCAAATCAAAGAGGTCTTTTTGATTCTTTTTGCGGTCTCCCCCGAGATGGTTGTTTTGGTTTCTTGGCTGACTAGCAAGCTTAGTTCATGAACCGAGATTTTCCCGCACTGATTCAACCTTGATTTATTCCTTCCTCCACTGAAGCAGGTACTCCCTCATGATCCCCAGCTTCTTCCTGGAGGGGGTGGTGCAGAACCTCTCGTTCACGATGGTGGCCCTCCTGACCCTGAAGCCCACCTCCTCCGCCCTCTCGCAGAGCGGGGAGCAGACCTCGAAGATCCCCCCCTCCTCCGGGAAGCAGCCGTCCGAGACCACCAGGCTCACCTCCGCCCCCTCCCTGCAGGCGGCGTAGAGCTTCTCCACCACCAGGAAGAGGTCCTCCAGGTAGGCCTCCCTCTCGAAGACCGGTTCACCCTCCTTGACCCTGACCCCCAGCAGCCTCTGGGGAGGGGGGGAGGGGAGGCCGAGGATCTCCTGCTCCAGCCTGTAGGCGCTCACGTACTCCAGCTTCCCGGGGTAGGGGGGGGAGGTGATCACGGCGTCGAAGGATTCCTCCTCCAGCTCCACCTCCCTGGCGTCCCCCTCCACCACCGAGACCCCGGCGCCCCTCCTCTCCAGCTTCTCCAGATCGTCGCACATCCACCCTATCCTCCTGGCCAGGGCCTCCCTGAGGGGCGGGACCCTCCTCTCCCTCACCTTCAGCACCCCCCCGTCCCTCACCGCCCAGCTGCTCTCGGAGGCGGCCAGGGCCAGGGCCGCCAGGAGGAACTCCCTCACCCCCTCCTCCCTCTCCAGGATCCTCTCCCTGAAGAAGAGGAGGTCCTGAAGAGCGCCGCGGGGGAAGAACCTGCGCAGGAAGGGGGAGGGAGGGGTCTCGGGGGGGCGGAAGGGTGAGGAGAGGAGCTCCCCCGCCTCCCTCCTCAGGGAGGGAACGTCGTAATCCCTCAGCCCCACCCTGCAGAAGAAGAGGAAGAGGGGATGGACCTCGCACCCCACTCCCTCCACCCCCAGCTCCCTGCAGGCCAGCAGGGTGGTCCCCTTCCCGCAGAAGGGGTCGAGCACCCTGTCCCCCCTCCCCATCCAGAGGTTCTTCAGGAGCATCACCACCAGGTTCCTGGAGAAGGCCTCCTTCAGGGGGAACCAGCCGTACACCGGGAGGCCGCGGTTGGGGAGGTCGGTGACCAGCTTCCCCAGTCTTAGGTTCTTCACCAGCTTCAAGCGTTCACCAGCTCCCTCAGGTACTCCCTCTCCTGCTCCGTGAGCTCCAGCTCCTCCGCTATCCTCTCCCCGGCCTTGCCCTTCTCCACTAGGAGGGCCAGGTACCCCAGCTGGGCCCGCGAGACCCTGGAGGAGGTGTGGCAGCGGGAGGCCCACTTCCTGGCCACCGAGTCCCTCACCGCCCTCTTCCCCCTGGTGCGGGCGTAGAGGAGGGCCGAGCTAGGGTACTGGAGCCTCCTGGGGGAGAACTCCCCCTCCCTCAGCAGGGCGGGGCCCGCCCCCATGAGCTCCGAGGCGTAGCTCCACATCCCGTAGTGCCCGGTCCTCACGGCCCTGGTCAGGAAGATCTCCGCCCTGGAGAGGGCGTCGCACACCCTCGCCCTGTCCTCCGGGCCCAGGGTGGGGGGGAGGTTCTCGCTCACCCATCCCAGGAACTCGTCGGGGGGGAGGTCGAGCTCCATCACCCTCCTCCTTCCCTCCTCCACCGAGGCCACATGGGGGAGCCTCCCCAGCACCGCGAAGACGTTGGTCTCAAGCTCCCTCAGGTAGAGGGCCAGGTCCCCGATCCCGCACTTCTTCTTCCCCGCGCAGGAGGTCTGGAGGTCGTTGATGGCCGCCCTGGCGTCCCCCCTGGCGGCCTCAGCGATCCTCCTGAGGGCGAGGGGCTCCGCCTCTATTCCCTCCTCCCTGCAGATCCTCCGGAGGATCTCCTCTATCTCGGCCTCCGAGAGGCGCCTGAGGTTCACCTCCAGGCAGAGGTCGCGGATCTCCTTGGGTATGGCCCTCTGGTCGTTGGCGGTGAGGATCACCGGATTCACGGTGCTCTCCAGGATCTCCTTCACCGCCCTGTGGCCACCCCTGTCCTGCTGCGGGTGGAGGTTGTCGGCCTCGTCCAGCACCACCAGCCTCCTCCCCCCCCTTCCCGTCAGCGTGCCGGTGAGGGCGGCCTCCCCAGCCACCCTCTTCAGCACCTCGAAGGTCCTCTG
>QNVD01000063.1 GCA_004347925.1 Hadesarchaea archaeon | reverse complement strand
CCTCCAGCACCCGGAGGGCGAAGGCGTCCCCCCTCCCCGCGGCCTCGAAGAGGTGCTCCGCCCTTAGACCCTGGCGGTCCTCCTCCCACCTCCTCCTGAGCGAGCTGTCCTTCCCCTCCCCCCTCTTCAGCCTCCACCCCACCAGCCTGGGGAGGCCCGTTCCCGAGCAGTAGGCCTCCCAGTGCCCCCTCCTCCCGCACCCGCACTCCAGCCTCCCGTCGGGGTCCACGGTCAGGTGGCCTATCTCCACCGCGTTCCCGTCCTTCCCCCAGAGGAGGCACCCGTCCACGTAGGCCCCTCCCCCTATCCCCGTCCCCATCCCCACGTACACCAGGTCCTCCACGCCCCTTCCCGCCCCGAACTCCTTCTCCCCCACGGCGGCCGCGGAGCAGTCGTTGACCAGGACCACCGGAACCCCCAGCTCCTCCTCCAGGGGTTTGACCAGGGGCACCCTCCTGAAGGGGAGGTTGGGGGAATCCCTCACCTCCCCCCTCCTCAGGTCGAGGGGTCCCACGGAGGCCAGCCCCACCCCCAGCAGCCTGCCCCCCCTCTCCCGCACCGCGGAGCGGAGGAGGGAGAGGATCTGGCGGGAGGGTGCCAGCGGGTCGGTGAGGAGGGTCCTCTCCTTCCTCTCCACCAGCAGCTTCTCCCCGTCCGAGAGGGCGACCCTCAGGTTGGAGGCCCCCAGGTCCACCCCCGCCAGCAGCCTCCCCATCTTCTCCCCTTCTCCCGTTCCCTATTTAGGCTCCGGGTTTCGGGCCCTCCCCTCGGAGTGAGCTCACCGAGGTATCCCCTCCCCCGCCCGTTCGGAACCTTCGATGAGGTTAAAAGAGGAGGGGGAGAAGGTTTAGGATGGAGTACTTCGCGGGCACCATCGTGGGGCTGAAGACGGCGGGGGGGGCCGTGCTGGCCTCCGACACCAGGGCGGTGGGCTACTACCTGGTGCTCAGCAAGAGGGCCAGGAAGCTCTTCAGGCTGGAGGAGAGGATAGGGGCGGCCTTCTCCGGGAGTCCCGGGGACATCCAGAGCCTGGTGAGCCTCCTGCAGGCCGAGGCCAACCTCTACCGGCTGGAGCACGGGAGGTCCATCTCCCCCAGGGGGCTGGCCCAGGTGGCCTCCAACATCCTGCAGGGGAGAAGGTGGTACCCCTACCTGCTGGAGGGGATCCTGTGCGGCTTCGAGGACGGTGAGGTCGTCCTCCTGACCCTGGATCCCGCGGGGGGAAGGGTGGAGGAGGAGGACTTCTCCAGCGGGGGAACGGGGGCCCAGGTGGCCTACGGGGTGCTGGAGAGGAACTACAGGAGGGGGCTCAGCCTGGAGGAGGGGAAGAGGCTGGCGGTGGAGGCCATAAGGACCGCCATAGAGAGGGATGTGGCCACGGGTGACAAGGTGGTGGTCTCCGTTGTGGATGCGGGAGGCTACCGGGAGCTCACGGACGAAGAGGTGGACGGGCTCCTGGCTCCCAGGACCTGAGCCCCTCAGCCCTTGCCCTCCAGCTTCCTCAGCACCTCCACCAGCGCGTCGATCTCCTTGAGGATCTTCATCGTCTGCTCGTGATCCTCCTCCCTCTCCAGCCTGGCCCTCAGCTCCCCCAGCTTCCTCCTCAGGGTCTCCTCCAGCCCAGCCTCCGGTGCCTCCTTCCCCCTCTCCTTCCTCTCCCCGCACACGGGGCAGAAGACCCTCCCCTCCTTCTCGAAGAGGGGCCCCTTGCACTCCGCGCAGTGGACGGAGAGCATCCTGGCCCCGGAGAAGAGGGCCTCCACCGCCCTGTCTATTCCCTCCTCTGGCACCTTCCCCCCTCCATTTTTAACCCTCCCACCTTATTATCTCTGGTGAGGTCCCTTGTCCTCCGAAGCGGAAGCCAAGCTCAGGAAGGCCAGCGAAATGCTCTCCGCCATAGCCGGGGATCCCTCCGTTCCCAGGAACATAAGGAGGCTAGCCACCCAGGCCAAGGAGACCCTGGCGAAGAGGGGGGAGGAGCCCTCCGTCAGGGCCGCCTTCGCCGCCAGCCTGCTGGAGGAGGCCAGCAACGATCCCAACATCCCCATGCACACCAGAACCTCCATCTGGAACCTGCTGAGCCTGCTGGAGACCGTCAGGGAGTGAGCCCCCGGGAACCGGGGCCTACTCCTCCTCCTCGGCCCTCCGGGAGGGGGGTCTGACGAAGATCCGGTACCTGTCCTCCCCCTTGAGCTCCCTCACCACCCTCTCCGTGATCATCTCCTTAAGGTCCCCCAGCCCCTTCACCCTGCTCTTCAGGTCCTCCAGGCTGGAGAAGGGGGCCTTCTCCCTCTCCTCCAGGATGCTCCACATCAGCTTCTTCCCTATCCCCGGGATGAGCTCCAGCTGATGGAAGCGGGTGGTGAGGGGACCGGCCTTGTTGAAGAACTCCAGGAACCTCTCCGGGCGGCTCTCCACCAGCTTCCTCACGGCGGAGGGGAGCTCCGCCCTGGCCGCCGAGGTGAGGTCCTCGTACCCTATCCTCCTCCTGATCCTCTCCACCTTGTCCCTCTCCCCCTTCCCTATGAAGACCCTCTCCTGGGGCTCGAACCTTGCTTCTCTCTTGGGGATCACCTCCAGCAGGGTGAAGAAGTCCTCCCCCAGCAGCTGCACCACCGGCTCCCTGAGGTGGAGGGGCCTGGGATCGTTGGGGTGGCCCTGGGGAAGGAAGTCCAGCACTATCCCGTAATCCTCAAACTTCTTCTGGGCCAAAGTCTCCTTCCTCACTTACGGTACTGGTTCAGCAGCTCCAGGAGCTTGGGGAGCTCCTCGGGCGAGGGCCTCTTCCTCTCCTTGGAGAGCAGGAGCTCCACCTCCTCCTGGGTCCCGGGGAGGAGATCCACCAGCTGCACCGCCGCCCCCTCCCTCAGCCCGAAGGTCTTCACCAGCTCCTCCACCAGCTTGGCCGCCTCCCCCGCCTTCAGCCTCACGAACTTCTGGGCGTAGTCGTAGTCTAGGCGCTGCTCGTACCTGAGCTCCCTCTCCTTCTTTATCCCCTCCAGCAGCTCCAGCACCTCGGCCAGGGTGACGGGCCTCTCCGAGACCACTCCCGATCCGATCAATCACCCACCCTTACGAGGTGCTCCGGAAGGATAATAACCTTTTTTATTTTGCCCCCGTCCGTGATCTCCACCTCGTAGGCCTTCCCCCTCCTCCCCCTCACCACCCCCACCCTTCCCTGGTAGCGCGGGTGGGGCCTCCCCTTCTGCACGCTGGGCTCTATCCGGAGGACC
>QNVD01000062.1 GCA_004347925.1 Hadesarchaea archaeon | reverse complement strand
CCTCGGCCTGCAGGGTCCCCAGGTCGAAGGGCACGGGGGGGGAGCGGCGGTGCTGCCTCACCTCCACCCTCCTCACCTCGGCCAGGGCCCCCTCGCAGGCCTCCTTGACCCTGAGGGCCTCCCCCTCCTCCCAGAAGCGCTCCCTCTCGTGCTCGGCCACCAGCCTGAGCCCTCCCGCCCTGAGCACCAGCTTCACCACCCAGAAGGGACGGGGCCTGAACTCCCTGATCTCCCTCTCCCTCTCGCTCAGGAACCTCAGGGTGGGGGTCTGCACCCTCCCGGCGGAGAGCTTGAGGAAGCCCCCGCAGGCCCTCCGCACGGAGGAGCTCAGGGCCTTGCTCACGTTCATCCCCCAGTACCAGTCCAGCACGTGCCTCGCTATCCCCGCGTCCACCAGCTCGAAGTCCAGCCTGGGCAGGAGGTGGCGGTAGGCCTCCCTGAGCTCCTCGGCGGTGAGGGTGGAGAACTTCATGCGCCTGGCCCTCCTCACCGCCTCCTCCCCGCAGAGGTACCTGAGGATCGTCCACCCTATCACGCTCCCCTCCACGTCGAAGTCCGTGGCCACCACGTACTCCTCGCTCCCGCTGGACAGCTCCTTTATGACCTCCAGGAAGTCCCTGGTCCTGCTGGCCCTCCTGTCCGCCAGGTAGGAGGGGACCCACTCCACGTCGTAGAGGGGGTAGTCCCTGAAGGGCCTGGAGTTCTTCAGGGTGAAGAGGTGCCCCAGGGAGGGCACCACCACCGCCTCCTTCCCGTCCACCTCCAGCTCGTAGTACGGGACCCCCCTCCTCTCCCTCTTCACGGCCCTTCCCTCCCCCAGGGCTAGGGCTATCTTGGAGGCGGCCGAGGGCTTCTCGCAGAGGATGAAGACCTTCATCCCACCGGCAATCCTTTTGGTGGGGGGAGAGATATAGGGTGATGAAGCCTCAGGGCGGGAAGGAGGAGTGGAGCCCCCTCACGGACTACGACATCTACCTCTTCAGGAGGGGGGAGCACTTCCGCCTCTACCGCAAGCTGGGGGCCCACCCGGCGGAGGTGGAGGGGAGGAGGGGGGTGCACTTCGCCGTGTGGGCCCCCAACGCCGCCTACGTTTCGGTGATAGGGAGCTTCAACGGCTGGGATCCGGGGGCCCACCCGCTGAGGCCCAGGGAGGACGGCTCGGGGATATGGGAGGGCTTCGTGGAGGGGGCGAGGAGGGGGGACCTGTACAAGTACCGCGTGATCTCCAGGTACGGGGGGTACGCGGCGGACAAGGCCGATCCCTTCGCCTTCTTCAGCGAGGTCCCCCCGGGTACGGCGTCGGTGGTCTGGGACCTGGATTACGAATGGGGGGACGGGGAGTGGATGAGGGAGAGGGGGAAGAGGAACTCCCTCTCCTCCCCCATGTCCATCTACGAGGTGCACCTGGGGTCCTGGAAGAGGGTGCCCGAGGAGGGGAACCGCTTCCTCACCTACACGGAGCTGGCCAGGGAGCTGCCCGCCTACGTGGAGGAGATGGGCTTCACCCACGTGGAGTTCCTGCCCGTGATGGAGCATCCCTTCTACCGCTCCTGGGGCTACCAGGTCACGGGGTACTTCGCCCCCACCAGCAGGTACGGCACCCCCCAGGAGTTCATGGGGCTGGTGGAGGCCCTGCACCGGAGGGGGATAGGGGTGATCTTGGACTGGGTCCCCTCCCACTTCCCCTCCGACGGCCACGGTCTGGCCTTCTTCGACGGAACCCACCTCTACGAGCACGCCGATCCCAGGAAGGGGATCCACCCGGAGTGGGGGAGCTGCCTCTTCAACTACGGCCGCCACGAGGTCAGGGCCTTCCTCATCAGCAGCGCCCTCTTCTGGCTGGACAGGTACCACGCCGACGGCCTGAGGATAGACGCCGTGGCCTCCATGCTCTACCTGGACTACGGGAGGAGGGAGGGGGAGTGGGTGCCCAACGAGTACGGGGGGAGGGAGAACCTGGAGGCCATCCACTTCCTCAGGAGGCTGAACGAGGTGGTGTACGGGGAGTACCCGGACGTGCAGATGATAGCGGAGGAGTCCACCGCCTGGCCCATGGTGACCAGGCCCACCTACGCGGGGGGGCTGGGCTTCGGGCTGAAGTGGAAGATGGGGTGGATGCACGACACCCTCCGGTACTTCTCCCTGGACCCCCTCTTCAGGAAGTACCACCACGACCTCATCACCTTCAGCATGTGGTATGCCTACTCGGAGAACTTCGTCCTCCCCCTCTCCCACGACGAGGTCACCTACGGGAAGGGCTCCCTCTTCGGGAAGATGCCGGGTGACGTCTGGCAGAAGTTCGCCCACCTCCGCCTGCTCTTCGGCTACATGTACGGCCACCCGGGGAAGAAGCTCCTCTTCATGGGGGGGGAGTTCGGGCAGTGGAGGGAGTGGGTGCACGATGAGAGCCTGGAGTGGCACGCCCTCCAGTTCGAGGACCACCGGGGCCTCCAGAGGTGGGTGAGGGACCTGAACCACCTCTACCGCAGGGAGCCCGCCCTGCACGAGCTGGACTTCGATCCCGCGGGATACGAGTGGGTGGACCTCAGCGATGCGGAGAAGAGCATCATCTCCTTCCTCAGGAGGGGGAGGAGCGGCCCTCCCCTGCTGGTGGTCTGCAACTTCACCCCGGTCCCCAGGTACGGGTACAGGATAGGGGTGCCCTCGGGGGGGTTCTGGAGGGAGGTGCTCAACAGCGACGCCAGGGAGTACGGGGGGAGCGGGCAGGGGAACCTGGGGGGGGTCTGGGCCGATCCCGTTCCCTGGCATGGCAGGCCCTTCTCCCTCTCCCTCACCCTCCCCCCCCTGGGCTGCCTCTACTTCAAGGGCCCAGAGGGTGGGTGATGAGGTACTTCTGCATCCACGGACACTTCTACCAGCCTCCCCGGGAGAACCCCTGGACCGGGGAGGTGGAAGAGGAGGAGGGGGCCCACCCCTACCACGACTGGAACGAGAGGATCACGGAGGAGTGCTACGCCCCCAACACCTCCTCGCCGGTGCTGGACGAGGCCCTGAGGGTGAGGGAGTTCGTCGACAACTACTCTAGGATGAGCTTCGACTTCGGCCCCACCCTCCTCTCCTGGCTGGAGAGGAGGTACGGGGAGGTCTACCGGGCCATCCTGGAGGCGGACAGGGTGAGCAGGGAGAGGTTCTCCGGTCACGGCTCCGCCCTGGCCCACCCCTACGCCCACTCCATCCTCCCCCTGGACAGCCCCAGGGAGAGGCGGGCCCAGGTCCT
>QNVD01000061.1 GCA_004347925.1 Hadesarchaea archaeon | reverse complement strand
CCCTCAGCCTCTCCCCCGACCTTATCCCCTCCAGCCTCCCCGGGTCACCCCTTATCCTCCCCACCACGTTCACGGGGCTGTAGGCCACGGGCTTCTCCCCCGTGCTGGAGGGGGTGGGCCCGAAGAACAGGCAGAGGCACCTCCCCTCCGGCCAGTAGGCCACCTCCCCCACCTCCACCTCCCTCCTGGCGTTCTCCTCCCCCACCTCCACCGGGATCTCGAAGTAGATCTCCTTCCCCCACCTCTTGGCCTTCCCCCCGAAGGGCAGGGCCCTCCAGAGGGCCTCCACCGTGAGGGGGTTCTCCCCTGTCAGCTCCACCTCCACCTCCTCCCCCGACTCCGTGAGGATCCTGAGCAGGCGCATCCTTTCCGTTAGGAGAACCCCGAAAAAGTTTATTAAAGTGGGCATCGAGGGGGGAAGTGGTCGGCATGGATCCGGTGCTCGCGCTGGTCTACCTCTCCGTCCTGGCGACCTTCCTCTACCTCCTCTACGCGGTCTGGAGGGTCCTGAGGGAGGAGGAGGGGACGGAGAGGATGAGGGAGATCGCGGGCTACATAAGGGAGGGGGCGGGGGCCTACATGAGGAAGCAGTACTCCCTCATCGCCCTGGTGGTGGTGGCCGTGGCCGCGGTCCTCCTCCTTCTCCTGAACGCCAGGGTGGCCCTGGCCTACCTGGTGGGGGCCTCCTGCTCCGCCCTGACCGGCTTCGTGGGCCTCCACACCGCCATCAGGAGCAACGCCAGGACCGCCAACGTGGCCAGGAAGGAGGGAATGGGGAAGGCCCTCTCCCTGGCCTTCAGGGGGGGAAGCGTGCTGGGGATGAGCGTGGTGGGGGTGGGGCTGCTGGGGGTGACCCTCCTCAGCCTGCTCTACGGGGGCACGGATCCCGGGAGGATGGTGGAGGCCATGAAGGACGTGATAGGGTTCAGCTTCGGGGCCAGCACCGTGGCCCTCTTCGCCAGGGTGGGGGGAGGGATCTACACCAAGTCGGCGGACATAGGGGCCGATCTGGTGGGGAAGGTGGAGAAGGGGATCCCGGAGGACGATCCCAGGAACCCGGGCGTGATCGCCGACAACGTGGGGGACAACGTGGGTGACGTGGCGGGCATGGGGGCGGACCTCTTCGAGTCCTACGTGGGCTCCCTCATCTCCGCCATGGCCCTGGGCGCCCTCCTCTACACGACGGAGGAGAGGGTGCTCCTTCCCCTCCTCATCTCCTCCCTGGGCCTGCTCTCCTCCCTGGTGGCCTGCTTCTCCGTGAGGGGGGATCCCTCCAGGGCCCTGACGCGCTCCTCCCTCCTCGCCACCCTCCTGACCCTCCTCCTCTCCCTCTTCGCCTGCAGGTGGCTGCTGGGGGCGGGATGGGAGGGGCCCTTCGTGGCCGTGGTGAGCGGGCTGCTGGTGGGGGTGGTGGTGGGGGAGACCTCCGACTACTTCACCTCCAAGGACAGGCGCCCGGCCCGCAGGGTGGCGGAGGCCGCCCAGGCGGGGGCGGCCCTGGACATCCTGGAGGGCTTCTCCATGGGATGGTTCAGCACCTTCGTACCGGTGGTCTCCATAGCCGTGGCGGGCCTGATCTCCTACCTGGCGGCGGGCTTCTACGGCGTGGCCCTCTCCGCCGTGGGCATGCTCTCCGTGGCGGGGGTGATCGTGGCAGCCGACGCCTACGGCCCCATCACCGACAACGCGGCGGGGATAGCGGAGCAGGCCGGCCTCCCCGACAGGGTCAGGAAGATCACGGACAGGCTGGACTCGGTGGGAAACACCATGAAGTCCATCTGCAAGGGCTTCGCCATAGGCTCGGCCGCCCTCACCGCCATCGCCTTCTTCTTCACCCTCACCCAGCTTGACCAGTTCAAGGCTTACGCCGCGGGGGCGGGGGGGCTGGACAGCGTGCTCAGCCTGGTGAACGCGAAGACCTTCGCCGGCCTCCTGATAGGGGTCTCCGTTCCCGCCCTCTTCACGGCCCTGGTGGTGCTGGCGGTGAGCGGGGGGGCCTTCAGGCTGGTGGACGAGATAAGGAGGCAGTTCAGGGAGATCCCGGGTCTGATGAGGGGGAAGGCCAAGCCCGACTACGCCCGCTGCGTCTCCATGGCGACGGGGAACGCCCTCAGGAACCTCCTCCTCCCGGGGATCCTGGCCATCCTCTTCCCGCCGGTGATCCTGCTGGTGATGGGGCCGGAGGCCCTGGTGGGCTTCCTGGCGGGGGCCATAGGCTCCGGCCTCCTGCTGGGGATGTTCCAGGGGAACGTGGGGAACACCTGGGACAACGCCAAGAAGTACGTGGAGGAGGGCCACCTGGGGGGGAAGGGGAGCCCGACGCACGCGGCGGCCGTCACGGGGGACACCGTGGGGGACCCCATGAAGGACGCCTCCGGCCCCTCCATCAACATCTTCCTTAAGCTCATGACGGTGAGCGCCCTGGTCTTCTCCCCCGCCATCCTGCCCCACCTCCCCCTCCTCTGAGGCCTCCCTCAGGTTTTTGAGGGGAGGGGAGAAAGGGGGAAGGGGGAAGCTTGGAGTTCAGGGTGGGGAAGGCCGTCCTCAGGCTCGTTCAGGGGGACATCACGGAGCAGGAGACGGAGGCCATCGTGAACGCGGCCAACCCAAGCCTGATGGGGGGAGGGGGGGTGGACGGGGCCATCCACCGCAAGGGGGGGCCCACCATCCGGGAGGAGTGCGCCAGGATAAGGGAGAGGGACTGGCCCGACGGCCTCCCGGTGGGGGAGGCGGTCATCACCTCGGGGGGGCGCCTGAAGGCCAGGTACGTGATCCACACGGTGGGGCCCATCTGGAGGGGGGGAAACAAGAGGGAGCCCCAGATGCTGGCTAGGGCCTACCGGAGTTCCCTCCAGCTGGCGGTCTCCAGGGGGATAAGGACCATCTCCTTCCCCTCCATAAGCACCGGGGCCTACGGGTACCCGGTGGAGAAGGCGAGCAGGGTGGCCCTGAAGACCGTGAAGGAGTTCCTGGAGAAGGAGGACAGGCTGGAGGAGGTCAGGTTCGTGCTCTTCACCGAGGGGGACCTGAGGGTCTACGAGGAGGCCGCCAGGGAGCTCTTCGGCTGAGCCGGGGAGTTTCCATGGAGCTCAGGGAGAGGCTGGAGAGGGAAGGAATAAGGCTGAGCAGGAGGTACGGGCAGCACCTGGTGCTGGATCCCTCCCTCCTCCAGAGGATGGTGGACTACGCCGGGGTGGGAGGGGGGGACAGGGTGCTGGAGGTGGGGGCGGGGGGGGGGAACCTCACCCTCCTCCTGGCG
>QNVD01000060.1 GCA_004347925.1 Hadesarchaea archaeon | reverse complement strand
CCCCGATTGAGAACTACTTGGACGGCGAAAACGTGTACGTAAGGTTTAGGGACGACTCACCCTCTGACAGCACGACCACCTACATTATCGTGGACATGGTTCGCCTGGAGGAGGCCTTCTGGGGAACCTCTGATGTTAGGCTCCAAGTGAGGGTGAGCGGGGACAACACCAACTGGACGGACTGGATGGGTCCAGACGGAACACCGACCACCTACTTTGAGGACTCTGTTACGAGCATGGAGAACATCCCCGACAACCGCTACATCCAGTACAGGATCTACTTCTGGACTAACACCACCAACCTGACGGGGGCAAACGGGCCCAAGGTGGACTGGGTTAAGATAAGCGCCTCCTCCCTCCCCAACCTGATTTACCCCACCGGCAGCATCAACCTGAGCAACTCCCGGCCCACCTTCAAATGGGAGACCGTTGCGGCGGACAACTATCACATCCAGGTTGCTGCTGACCCAAGCTTCACCAACCTTGTGGTGGACAACTCCAGCATCCCCGGGACGGAAAACTCCTGGACCCCGCCCAGCCCGCTCCCCGACAACTTCTACTACTGGAGGATCCAGCGGTACCTGAACGGCTCTTGGTACGCTTGGACAGCCCCCGAGACCTTCAGAATTGACACCATCGCGCCCGGCCCGCCCCCCCTCACCTCACCCTCCGACGGTGAGGTTCTCAACGACAACACCCCCCTCCTCGACTGGGAGCCCCCGCCGGAGAACTCCTATCCCCTCCTCTACCAGGTCTGGATTGCCTACGACTCTTCCTTCCTCAGCTCCGTTCCCGGGTATCCGACCGGCTGGATTTCGACGGACAACTATGAGGTCCCCTCCCCCGGCCTCCCGGACAACACCTACTACTGGAAGGTCAGGGCCATGGACAACGCCGGGAACATCGGTCTCTGGCCGACCACCTACAGGAGCTTCAGGATAGACACCACCCCGCCGCAGGTCCCCACCCCGATTTGGCCCTCTCCGGGTCAGTGGACCCGGGCCCGCCCCAACCTCGACTGGGGCGCCGTGACCCTTGAGAACGACGGGGACGCGGAGCTCTCCACCCCGATTCTTTACGAGGTCCAGGTCTCCCAGGATCCCACCTTCGGTACCGGGGTCTACTCCTCGGGCTGGATCTCCGACGACAACTGGGTGGCCTCCCCCTGCTACGAGAACAACACCGTCTGGTACTGGAGGGTCAAGGCGAGGGACAACGCGGGGACGGGAAACGAGAGCGACTGGAGCGGGAGCCGATCCTTCAGGGTGGACAACGAGTGCCCGCAGGTACAGCTATACTTGCCTGAGAATGACGCGGTGCTCACCGACCAGCTCACGGTGACGCTCCGGTGGTACACGACCGTGGACGGTGGCTCTGGGCTCGAGAACTACCAGATTCAGATAGACGACAGCGGCGACTTCGGCTCCCCGCTGGTGGACACCCTCCTCCCGCCCACCGAGAACTCCTACACCCACCCCTTCCCGGGGATCGGCGTTTACTGGTGGAGGGTCAGGGCGAGGGACGCGGTGGGGAACTGGGGTGAGTGGTCCGAGAGCAGGTGCCTGACCCTGAGGAGGTGGTTCATGCTCGAGGGCTGGTCCTCCTCCACCTTCACCCCGGTGGGCGTCTGGTACCCGCTGGAGGGCTGGACCGGGGGCGCCCTCACCCCCGTGGCCTGGTCGCCCTCGGAGTCCTGGTCCGCCGCGATCTCCGCCCCCGTCCCGGCCCCTGTCCCCCTCTCCCCGCCGAACGGGACGAACATCAATAACTCAACCCCCACCTTCCGCTGGGAGAACCTCCAGCCCGCCGATACCTACGACCTCCAGGTCGACAACGACAACGACTGGACGACCGTCACCTACTCTTACACAGGTCTTGCCTCAAACTCCTACACGCCATTCTCCCCATACCCCGATGGCCTGTACTATTGGAGGGTCAGGCAGACTAGGACGGGTGCCACTGGACCCTGGTCGGAAATCTGGACCTTCCGAATTGACACGAGGGCACCAGCTGCACCGGTCCTTGTAAGCCCAAGGGATGGTGAGAACCTGAACGACAATACGCCGCTTCTCGACTGGGAACCCGTGACCACCCAGGCTGACGGGACACCCGAATATGCCACTCCTGTCACCTATGAAATCCAAGTATCCAACGTTTCGGACTTCGGCAACATCGTCTGGTCGGACAACCGCTTCACCTCAGACAACAGGGAGGTCTCGATCCAGCTCCCCGACAACGTATACTACTGGAGGGTAAGGGCCTGGGATAACGCAGGGAACCCGAGCGCATGGTCGGCTGTCGGGAGCTTCAGGATTGACACCGTTGCACCCCCGGCACCCATTCTTGACTATCCCATCGGCAGCGTCTGGACCAACGGTGCCCCGAACCTTCAGTGGCACCTGACCGTGACCGAGAACTCCAAGCCCATCAAATATCGCATTCAAATCAGGCTCTCCGCGGGCTCCTACTCCTCACCCGTCAGGGACGTTTGGGTGGAGGGGGACGAGGTGGAGAACTGGGTGGTCACCCCGGCGATAACCACGGAGGAGGTTTACTACTGGCACGTGATGGCTGTCGACAACGCCGGGAACCCCAGCCCGTGGTCGGCTGAGGACTCCTTCAAGGTCGACAGGACGCCTCCGAACAAGGTGGTGCTCTACAGGCCCGACAACAACGGCTGCTCGGAGAGCCTGGCGCAGACCTTCCAGTGGTACACGGGGTCGGATCCCTCCCCCGGCTCGGGGATCGTGGGATACTGGATCCAGATCTCCACCGAGCCCGACTTCTCCACCCTGGTCCACGAGAACACCTGGACGGCCAACGAGAACTCCTACTCGTACACCCTTCCGGCCTACGGGAGGTACTACTGGAGGGTGTGCGCGAGGGATGCGGTGGGGTGGGTCGGTCCTTGGTCAGACCCCTTCGCCCTCCACGTGGGACGCTGGCTCTCCCTGGAGACCTGGACCTCCTCCACGCGGAACGTCCCCCTGGGCTGGCTGGAGCTGGAGGGCTGGGCGGTCACCGCGGCCTCCGTTCCGCCCAGCTGGAGGGAGCTGGAGGTGTGGAGCTCCGGCGTGAGCGCCCCCGCCACCTGGTACTCCCTGGACTCCTGGACCTCCACGGTCTCCTCCGTCCCCGTGGTCTGGCGCTCCCTGGACTCCTGGAGCGGCACCGTCTCCTCAGTTCCCCTGTACTGGTACTCCCTGGACTCCTGGACCTCCACGGTCTCCTCCGTCCCCGTGGTCTGGCGCTCCCTGGACT
>QNVD01000006.1 GCA_004347925.1 Hadesarchaea archaeon | reverse complement strand
TGGCCCTGGGCCTCCTGCTGGGCCTCCTGCTGGGGAGGGCCTTCCTCCTCCTCTTCCTCGGGGTGGGGGGGACGGCGGGGGAGGTCCCCTTCTCCCTCTCCCCCCGCGTCCTCCTGCTGGGGAGCCTGGCAGGGATGGCCTCGGTGCTGGGCGGGGCCCTCTACCCCTCCCTGGCCGCCTGCAGGGTGACGGTGGACCAGGCCCTGCGTCCCGAGATGAGAAGGGAGGGGGGGAGATCGGGGATCCCCCTCCTGGCCGGGACCCTCCTCTTCCTGCTGGGGGCCTCAGCGGAGCTGGGCTGGCTACCCTTCAGCCTCTCCGGTTTCAACTTCTTCGTCATGGAGGTGGGGGCCATCGTCCTGGCCGCCCTCCTCCTGAGGGGCGCCTCCTCCCGCCTGCCCTGGCCCGGGGGGGCGGGGAGGCTGATCTCCAGGAACCTGGGGAGGAAGGTCCTGAGGACGGCCGTGTGCTTCGGGATCGTGGGGATGAGCCTCAGCTTCGTGGTGATGCTGGGCGGCCTGAGAACGGGGATAAGGGGGGCGATGGAGGAGAGCGTTAGGGAGTCGCTGGGGGCCGACCTGATCCTGATCTCGGAGAGGAACCTCCCCCTGAGCTTCGCGGACAACCTCAGGGCGATGGAGGGGGTGGAGGAGGCGGTCCCAATCAGCATCGTCTACCCGGGGACCAAGTGCCTGGAGCCCACCGTCAGGTCCATAGGGGTCTTCGTGGTGGACCCTGTCTCCCTCCCCAGGGTGATAAGGCAGGAGTTCGTGGATCCCCCCGGCCTCTCCCCCGACGAGGCCTACCGGCAGCTCTCGGAGGACCCCAGGGCCCTCATTCTCCCCAGGCACCTGGCGGAGGAGCTGGGGGTGAGGGCGGGGGAGAACCTCACGCTGGAGACCTGGCAGGTGACGCCCGGGGGAACGGTCCCGGGGAGGGAGAACTTCAGGGTGGTGGGGGTCTTCACGGGGGCGGTGCTGGAGCACGTCTGGATAGGGAGCCACCCCCTCTCCGAGTCCGCGGTGGTCAGCTTCCGCACCCAGGACGAGTACTTCTACCCGGCCTGGGGGAGGGACAGGGCGTGGGGCTTCCTGGTGAAGGTGAGGGAGGGGTTCGACCCGTCGGAGATCAGGGACAGGGCGGACAGGGAGCACCCGGACTGCGGCTTCTCCTCCCACTCCATCACCCACCAGGAGATCCTGGACTACGCCAGGGAGAGCATAGACAGGGTGTTCTATATCCTCTTCGCCGTGCTCTACTTCTCCGTGCTCATAGGGGCCATAGCCATAGCGGTGGTGATGCTCATGAACGTGACGGAGAGGAGGAGGGAGATAGGGATCCTGCGCTCCCAGGGGATGAGCGGGGGGCAGGTGATGCTGATGTTCTTGGGGGAGGCGGTGGTGGTGGGGCTGGTGGGCCTGGGCATAGGGATGGTCTGCGGTCCCATCCTCCTCAAGGGGGTGACCTCCTCCATGTCCTTCGCCGGCTTCACGGTGAGGATGACCCTGCCCGCCGAGGCCCTCCTCCACGCCTCCCTCCTGGCCCTGCTCGCGGCCGTCCTGGGGGGCCTCTACCCCTCCTACAGGGCCTCCAGGATGACGGTGGTGGAGGCCCTGAGGAAATAACCGGTGTCCACAATCTTTAAATTGCTCCCGAGAGAAGGAGGATGCAAATGGAGGTTCAGACCCTTTCCCAGCTACCGAAGAGGGCGGCGGAGGAGTTCAAGGACAAGCCCTTCCTCCTCTACCCCTCCCTCTCCACCTTCAAGCAGCTTGACGAGGAGTCGGACCGGGTGGCCTCCGGTCTGGCGGAGCTGGGGGTGGGGAAGGGGGACAGGGTGGCCCTCTACCTCTGGAACCGCCCCGAGTTCGTCTACGCCCTCTTCGGGATCCTGAAGGTGGGGGGGGTGGCGGTCCCCGTCAATCCCGCCTTCAGGGAGAGGGAGGTGCGCGCCCTCCTCTCCGACTGCGGGGCCAAGGCCCTCTTCCTGGAGGAGGCCACCTGGCCCGTGGTGCAGAACGTGAAGGAGGAACTCCCCGGGCTGCAGCACCTCATCTGCGCCTCCGGAGAGAGCGGAACGGTGAAGCTGGAGGACCTCCGGAGGCCCTCCCCTCCCCCCCCTGTATCCCTCTCCCCGGACGACCTGGCCGTGGTCATGTACGCGGCCAGGGAGAAGGGGTACCTGGGGGCCATGCTCACCCACCACAACCTCCTCTCCGTGGTCAGGCGCCTGGCCTCCCCCGAACTCTCCTTCAGCAAGCCCGAGGACAGGGTCTCCCTCATCCACCTCATGTACTCCGTGTTCAGCCTGGACGAGCTCCTCCTCTCCCTCTACCAGGGCAACTCGGTGGTGCTGGAGAAGAGCTTCGACATCGAGGTCTTCCTCTCCCACGTGGAGCAGCTCTGGGTCTCCAAGGTCCTCCTCCCCATGAGCAGCATCATGCTCCTGACGGACCTCCCCAACGTGCTGGTCAAGTACGACCTCTCCTCCCTGCGCTTCATCTGCAACGTGGAGGAGCCCTACAACAGGGAGGTGGCCGAGGAGTTCCGCTCCCTCACGGGGGTTCCCGTGATCAACTCCTACGGGCTGGCCGAGGCCTCCGGCTTCGTCAACCTCCCGAAGGTGGGGGAGGCCTCCTCCGGCTCGCTGGGTCCGCCGCTGGGGGTGGAGGAGAAGGTGGTGGACGAGCTGGGGAGGGAGGTGGAACCCGGGAAGGCGGGGGAGCTGCTGGTGAGGGGGCCCCAGGTGATGAAGGGGTACTGGAACCGGCCAGAGGAAACGGCCAGGGTCCTGAGGGACGGCTGGCTCCACACTGGGGACCTGGCGACCGTGGACACCGCGGGGAACCTGGAGCTGGTGGGGAGGAAGAAGAGGATCATCAAGTTCAGGGGCTTCGGGATCTCCCCGGAGGAGGTGGAGGGGGTGCTGAAGGAGCACGAGGCGGTGCAGGACTGCGTGGTGGCCGGGAAGCCGGGGCTGGCGGGGGGAGAGATCCCGGTGGCCTTCGTGGCCCTGAAGCAGGGGATGAAGACCACCGCGGGGGAGCTCATGAGGTGGGTGGAGGAGAGGCTGGCCCCCTTCAAGAGGATCAGGGAGGTGGAGTTCGTTCCCCTCATCCCCAGGGACAGGCTGCAAGAGTTCATCCAGAGGATGATCAGCAAGAGGAGGAGGTAGATGTCGGAGCACCTGGAGGGGGTGAGGAGGATCCTGAGCAAGGAGGCCTTCGAGGACTTCCAGAGGAGGGTCCAGCCCGTGCTACACATGAGGGAGGAAATAGCCAGGAGGTTCAGAGACGTCTATCCCCCCGGGCGAGAACACTTGGCCCCCGAGGGCTTCTGCGTGGATCCCTGGATGGTGGTCTGGATGAGGGAGAGGGGGGGGCTGGACCTGAAGACCTGGCACAGGCTGGAGTACGAGGAGTTCGTGGAGTGGGCCCACCGCAACTTCCACGCCATCTCCCTCTGCAGGGAGGCCCTCGCCCGGGACCTCTCCCCCGAGGAGGCCATACAGGCTAAGTGGCTCTGCCACCTCAGCCACCCCCCCGCCTACCTGGTCAGGCCGGACCTGGGGTTCTCCAGCGTGAGGTACCTGTACGGGGAGTACGCCACCACCCTCTGGCTCCATGTAGACTACTGGACGGGGGAGTTCGACTGGATCGAGGGCTTCCACAACGAGAAGGGGGTGCCCGTGCAGTACTGGCTGGTGGGGGCCAGCGAGGAGATCGCCCAGCACTTCGACGAGGAGGACAGGGAGAAGCTCCTCACCCCCAGCGAGACGGTGGCGGCACCCAGGGATCTCACCTACCAGCTGAACCTGAGGGACCCCGCCACCGGCTCCAGGATAAGGGACCTACCCAGAACGAGACCCTACGAGCTGGAGGAATGGGTGCATCCCGTGAGGGAGGTGGTGCTGGACCTGAGGGGTGAGATGTTCAGGAGGTGGGTGCACGCCAACCTCTACCTCTCCGTCTCCCCCGGCAACTGGGGGGTGGGAACCCAGCAGAACTTCTGGAGCATCTCGGGCTTCTGGGGGGATCCCTGGCTGGCCTACAACAACGTGAAGCTCTTCGGTCATCCCCTTCAGTACTACCTCCAGTACCCGGTTCCTCCGGGCTTCCAGAGCGCGATGGAGATGAGCAGGGAAGGATGCATCAGGGCCATGGCCGAGCTCTTCCTGCAGGGGCCCAAGGGCATGCTGTGCGACGCCGTCAACAAGCTGATCACCCCCTCCAAGAAGACCCCCCTCCTCCACTCCATAAGGAAGCTCTTCCTGGAGGGGAAGATGTTCAAGGGGTTCGCCGTCCCCTTCGACGACGGTATACCCCCTCCACGGGCCCTCCTCACGGCCATGCCCACCCCCATTTACCGAAAAGACGCCACCGTCTGGGACCTGAAAATGGTGGAAAACCCCGACCTCATCCTCAAGGAGCCTTCCCTCAAGCCCTTCAGGGAGCTCCTGGAGAGCGAGGGGGGAATAGACTTCAAGACGGGTAGGGTTCCCTCCTACGAGGAGGTTCCCAGGCTGAAGTGGCTCTTCGACCCCACCATAGAGTGGCTGAAGCCCAAGGACTTCCC
>QNVD01000059.1 GCA_004347925.1 Hadesarchaea archaeon | reverse complement strand
CTTCAATGTGCCTTTTTAAAGCTCGCTTTCATCCCACCCCTAAAGGGTGTGGGTTTCCCGCTCGCATGTGCTAAGTTCTCCCCGGTACTCCCCACTGGCGCATCCTCTCGTACCTGGCCTCCTTCCTGCCCTCCCTGTAGCATTTCCTGCAGTAGAACTTCCCCAGGATCTTCTTGGCGCACTCCCGGTGGAGGGTGGCCCCGCAGGTGCTGCACCTCACCCCCCTTTCCACGGGCTTCCCACAGACGGAGCAGGAGGTCATCTACCCACCGGCCTGCAGGCCCCGGTAGGCGGCGAAGAGGGAGAGGAGGGAGGCGAGGGTGCTGAGGTAGAGCCCCCAGGAGCGGTGGGAGAAACTGTCGAAGCCCACCAGGCAGGCCACCAGGGAGAGGAAGCCGCAGAGCGCCGAGACGGGCAGGAGGGGGAAGAGGCGGTGGAGCAGGGGGTGGTCCAGGTAACCGAGGTTCAGGGCCGCGGAGGTGAGGAAGATCAGGGAGATGAAGAAGGTGATCTTCCCCAGCCCGGTGTCCCAGCCGCTGGCGTGCGGGGAGAGGGGACCCGCGGAGTAGGAGTGCCAGCTGCCCAGGGAGCCCACCAGGAGGAGCAGCCCGGAGGTGGCCAGGAGGAGGCCGGGATGGCGGGAGAAGTCCTGCAGGGTGAGCGGTCTTTTCACGTTCTCCCTTTCGCGGCTCGGCTTTAAACCTTACCCGGGCCTCCTCCAGCCCTTCCCCAGGAAGAGGAAGTCCATCCCACCCAGGTGGTAGATCAGCTCCGCGGCCTCGGGATCGAACTTCTCCCCGTCGAAGAGCCTCCCGTCGGCGTAGGCCTCCACCACCTCCCCCACGAAGAGGGTGTGGTCACCCACCTCCACCTCCTTCACCACCCTGCACTCCAGGTGGGCTATCCCCTCCTTCACCACCGGGGCCCTCAGGCGGCGGGAGGGAAGGGGGGTGAGCCCCACCTCCCTGAACTTGTCCCCCTTCCTCCCCGAGAGGGTCCCGCACCCCTTCACCTTCTCGAGGAGGGAGGAGGGTGGGATGCTTATGGCGAACTCCTTCGTCCTGGAGATCACCCCGTGGGAGTACCGGTTCTTCCCTATGGAGATCCCCACCAGCGGGGGGTCGAAGGACAGGGGGGTGCTCCAGGCCACCGTCAGGACGTTGGGCCTCCCCCCCTCCGCGCAGGTGACCAGCACCACCTGCCGGGGGTGGAGGAGCCTGTAAGCCTTGTCCCTCCGCACCTCCTCCATCGAGGAGAGTGGGAGGGGGGCTTTTTATGCCTGCCCTACCGGAAGGAGGATGCCCGTGATAGTGTTCGAGGGGGGAAGGCTGAGCAGGGAGCAGAAGGAGGAGCTGATAAGGGGATTCACGGAGGTGGCGCACAGGGTCACGGGGATCCCCAGGGAGGCCTTCACGGTCCTCCTCAAGGAGAACGAGCCCGACAGCGTGGGGATGGGCGGCGAGCCCCTCTCCAAGAGGCTGCGCTGAAGGGGCAACGCCGGCGACACCGTCTCGAGGAAAACCGGCACCGGGAAAGCTTTTTAAAGGGTGATCGGAAGAGGAGGTGCAAAAATGGAGAAGGCGAGGCCTCCGAAGAAGGCGCTGGCGATTCTGCTGCTGGCCATCGTCTTCCTCCTGGCCTCCCTAGTGGCCATCTACCAGGCCGAGGCCTCGGATTGGCCCCTGGCCTACGGGGGAGGGCTGCTGGTGGTGGGCCTGGTGCTCATGGTGGCGGCGGGTCGCCTGGCCAGAAGTTATGCCCCTAAGCCCGCACAGGCCTGAGCCCCTCCTTCCCCCTCACCGGTGGTCGAAGGAGGGCTTCCTCTTTTCCGCGAAGGCCCTCACCCCTTCCCAGAAGTCGTGGGTGCCCAGGACCTTCTCGCCCACCTCCTTCTCCAGGCGCAGCCCCTCCTCCAGCGGTCTTCCCAGCCCCAGCATCACCGCCTTCTTGTCCGCCCTCATGGCACCCTGGGGGTACTCGCAGAGCTGTCTGGCTATCTCCCTCGCCCTGGGCAGGAGCCTGTCCCTCGGCACCACCTCGTTCACCAGCCCTATCCTGTAGGCCTCCCAGGCGTCGATCCTCTTTCCCGTTAGGATGAGCTCCATGGCCCTCCCCAGCCCCACGGTCCTGGGGAGCCTCTGGGTCAGCCCGTCTATGAGGGGTACGTTCCACCTCCTCTCCAGGCAACCGAACTCCGCGTTCTCCGAGGCGATCCTCAGGTCGGCCAGGCAGGCTATCTCCAGTCCCCCGGCGAAGCAGTACCCGTTGATGGCGGCTATGATGGGCTTGAAGATATCGGTGCCCCTGCTGTACCCCAGGAAGCCCATCTCCCTTCCCTCGAACTCCAGGAGGCTGGCCATGTTCTTCAGGTCGGCCCCGGAGCAGAAGCTCTTGTCCCCGGCCCCCGTGATGATGGCCACGAAGAGGTCATCGTCGTCCCTGAAGCGCAGCCAGGCCTCCATGAGGAGCTTGGCGGTCTCCCCGTCGATGCAGTTCATCACCTCCGGGCGGTTGAGGGTGATGAGGAAGATGTGGTCCTCCACGGAGGTGAGCACCTTGGGCATTCCTTTACCTTTCCTCTCTCCTCTTTTGAGGCTTCCGGGCTCACACGGGGATGAGGCGGGCGGAGGTGCTCCTGAGCCCCTCCGGCCTCTGTCCCACCCTCCAGCCTCCCCCGGTGGTCTCGCAGTAGGCGTAGAGCCTCCCGGCGTAGGAGTAGTAGGTCAGGGGATAGCCGCGGCTCCACCCCTCCACCACGCTCTGGGGAATCTCCACCCCCACCGCCATGTGCCGGTCCTCCTCCAGCAGGAGGAGCACCACCCCGTGACCCATGGCCTTCATCAGGGAGGAGAAGAGGATGGAGGTGTCCTCGCAGTCCCCTCCCCCGTCCACGATGGTCTCTATCGGGTACCGGGGGTACTCGTCGTATCCGGTGGTCACGCTGTCGGAGGTGTAGGGCCACCCCTGCACGAAGGCCAGCACGAAGTCCACCCTTTCCAGCCCGTCCCATCCCTCCCCCCTGGTCGCGTTCTCCAGCAGTCCGGCTAGGTGGGCTATCCACTGGTCGTCGGCCGGGTTGTCCACGTACTCCTTGTAGTCGTGGACCCGGGGCCTGTTGCGGAAGAACCAGTAGGCCTCCTTCGGTATCCTGGACTCGTACCTCCAGGTCTTTCCCCTCAGCCCGGGCGGGTACCTCCACTCGTACGTGACCACGTAGTAGCCGTTCTCCTCCCTCACGGTGGGGGGAAGGGGAGGTGGCCGGTAGAGGAGGGAGGGCAGCATCTGGGTTAAGAGGAGGAAG
>QNVD01000058.1 GCA_004347925.1 Hadesarchaea archaeon | reverse complement strand
GCCCTGAGGTACCTCCCCCTGCCCAAGGGGAGGAGGGTGGCCGTGGTGGGGGCGGGGGGAGGGGCGGGGGTGGCCTCCACGGACGCCTGCGAGAGGAACGGCCTGAAGGTGGCCCCCCTGCGGGAGGAGACCATGGAGAGGCTGGGGAGGGTGGTTCCCCCCCTGGGCACCTCCGTGAGGAACCCGGTGGACCTCTCCTACTTCGCGCTCTTCAACTTCTCCCTGATGGAGGAGTGCGTGGAGATCCTGGCCTCCGATCCGGGGGTGGACGCCATCATCGCCCACGTCAGCCACCTGGACATGATGATGAAGGCCCTCCCCACCCCCGAGGAGGAGGTGCTGAGGGTGCTGGCCAGGGTGAAGGAAAGGATGGAGGCCTTCCCCGACAAGCCGCTGGCCCTGGTGCTGGCCGTGGAGTCGGACTTCGAGGTCCAGAAGAGGAAGGTGGAGATGAGGGAGAGGCTGGTGAGGAGCGGGATGTGCGTCTTCCCCACCACCGCCAGGGCGGCCAGGGCCCTCTCCCACCTGGCCACCCTGAGGGAGCTCAGGGAGAGGAGGGCTAGAGCGGGGGCTTCCCCGGGTTCATGAGGTGGAGGGGGTCCACCAGATCCTTCAGGGCCCTCCACAGCCTCCCGTACTCCCCCAGTCTCCTGCTGTCCACCACCCCGGGGAAGGGCCTGAACCAGCCGTAGATCCCCACCTTCAGGAGGGCCCTCATGATCTCCCGGTGCAGCCTCCTCATCTTCCTGACCTGCTCGGGGTCCCCCGCGTCCCAGAGGATGCAGGGGTCGTTGTAGGCCAGCTGGCCGTGGAAGGGGGCCACGGGNACGGCCTCNTAGTGGAACTCGTCGAAGCCGTACCTGAAGCTTATCTCCCTGCAGACCCGGTAGTACTCCGGGGCCAGCTTCATGATCCCGTAGAAGGAGCAGCCGTAGAGGTTCCCCTTCTTCCNCCCCCTCACGCTGGTCCTCTCCCAGATCTCGTCCTTGATCATCTCCTCCTCCGTCTCCGGGGGAAGGGGGAGGAGGGTCCGAGGAGGGTCCCCCCGTTCTCCTCCACGATCCTCCTCATCCTCTGCTCGTCCCTCTCCGCCCTCTCCCTCTCCCCCGCCACGTAGAGCCACATGCTGAAGAAGTCCTCCTCCCCGAACATGTCGGCGAACCCCTCCAGCCTCCCCCCGCTGGTCAGGGTCCGGAGGGAGGAGGGGGTGAAGGTCATGGTCCAGCAGGCCTCCACCACGTCCCTAACCGTGAGCTCGATGGCTGGCTTGACCATGGACTCGTAGTTCGGGAAGGAGGCCATGAAGGGCTTGATCACCTCGGGCATGGGGTAGAGCCTTATCGTCCCCCTGGTGAGCACCCCCATGGTGCCGGGGTTGGCCTGGAAGAGCTTGCAGAGATCGGGACCGTTCACCAGGTTGCAGTAGGGGAGGGGGCGGGAGGTGGGGGTGTTGAGGGATCCCGTGCGGAGCAGGCGCCCGTCCGGCAGGACCACCTCTATGGAGATGAGGTGGTCGGTCCCGTACCTGGTGGCGGGACCGTAGATCCCCCTGAGCATGTAGTTGGCCAGCACGGAGGCGGTGGAGGGGGCCCAGGGGGTGATCACCCTCAGCCCCGTCTTCCTCACCTCGTTCACCAGCTGCCCGAAGCTCACCCCGGGCTCTATGGTGGCCGTCATCATCTCCTCGTTTATCTCCAGGATGCGGTTCATCCTCCTGAGGTCCAGGAGGATCCCTCCCCTGCTGGGGATGCACAGCCCCTTCCTGTTGATCCCGGAGGCCAGCGGGACCACCGGGATCCTGTGGCGGTGGGCCAGCCTCAGGACCCCCTGCACCTCCCTGGTGGAGCCCGGCCTCACCACCAGGTCGGGGCGGTGGGGGGGGACCAGGAAGAACTGGTCGTCCCTCTCGAAGGGCACCAGGTCGGAGGGGTCGGAGGAAACGTTCTCCTCCCCCACCACCTCGGCCAGCTTCCTCTCCAGCTCCCTGATCCTGGCCCTCATGTCAGCGCCCCCTCCAGGAGCTCGCTCAGATCCCTGACCTCCATGCCCCCCCTCTTCCTGCTGGCGTCCCCCAGGTTCCTCTTGCAGAAGGGGCAGGTGGAGACCAGGACCTCCGCTTCCACCCCCTCCGCCTCCTCCAGCCTCCTGGCGGCCGACCAGAGGGCGAAGTCGGGGAAGGCGGCCTTCACCCCGCTCCCCGCCCCGCAGCACCAGGAGTTCTCCCTGGACCTCCTCATCTCCACGAAGCCCTCCCCGTACATCCTCCTCAGGAGCTCCCGCGGCGGGTCATAAACCCCCATCCCCCTCCCCAGGTGGCAGGGGTCGTGGTAGGTCACCCTCCCCCCGTTGCCCCTGAGCCCCCTTCCCGAGAGGATCCTCAGGAAGTACTGGCTGGTGTGGAGGAGCTCCAGCCCCGGCTCCCTCCCCAGCAGCCTTGGGTAGTCCCTGGAGAAGGTCCGGTAGCAGCCGGCGCAGGAGAAGACCACCCTCCTGGCCCCCGCCCTCCTCAGGGCCTCCAGGTTGTGCTCGGCCACCTCCCTGGCCAGCTTCCTCTGTCCGGTGCGGAGCAGGGGGGAGCCGCAGCACCACTCGTCTTCCAGCACGGTGAACTCCACCCCCGAGCGCAGGAGCACCTCCGCGGTGGACCTGGCGATCTCCCTCTGGCGGTAGGAGGAGGTGCATCCCACGAAGTAAACGGTCTCCGCCCTCTCCGGGAGCTCCCTCTCCAGCCAGGAGGTCCTCTCCTCATGCCTCTCACGGTAGGGGTTGTGGTTCTTCCTCACGCTCTCGGCGTAGGCCCTCTGCTCCGGCAGGGGTCCGTACCCCCTCTCCACCAGCCTGGCCTTCAGCTCCTCGAAGAGCTCCACGTGCTCCACCTTCAGTCCCGTCAGCCCCCTGCACTGCTGGTGGCAGGCGCCGCACCCCAGGTCGCTGAAGAGGATCTGGAGGGTCCTGGGGGAGGGCTTGAGCTCCCCGGAGAGGAGGGCCCTAGCCAGCTCCATCTTCCCCGAGGCGGAGAAGGACTCGAAGCCGAAGTAGGCGTAGGTGGGGCAGAGGGGGAGCCATTCGTCTAGGGCGTGCCAGTCGGCGAAGTTGCAGAGGTGGCAGTGGAGGCAGTGGTAGAGCTCCCTGAGAAGCTCCCCCGATTTCATCGGTCCCCTTTTCCCCCTCTCCCTAAAAAGTTTTGGTGGGAGGGATGGTTTTCACGAAGGGGAAGGAAAGGGGAAGGGCTCTACACGCTGGGGAAGATTCTCTATACCGCCGTCCCCTAGGGGGCCACCACCTCCTCCACCAGCTCCCCCAGGATCCTCACCGCCCTCCTCTTG
>QNVD01000057.1 GCA_004347925.1 Hadesarchaea archaeon | reverse complement strand
CCCCCCGCGCATGGCCAGGGCCATCGTGGAGGCCACCAGGCACTACGACGACCCGCAGGCGGTCCTGCGGGCCAGCATGAACCTCCCCCTCCCCATGAAGGGGGTGGACCTCAGGGCCCTCAGGCCCGAGGAGCTCCTCCAGACCAGGGGAGTGTAGGGCCCGGGTGAGGCCCTTGAGGGTGGGCGTCCTGGGGCTTCAGGGGGCCGTCTCCGAGCACCTCTCCTCCACCAGCAGGGCCATGAAGAAGCTGGGGATGAGGGGGGAGGTGGTCTGGGTGAGCAGGAGGGAGCACCTGGAGGGGCTGGAGGGCCTCATCCTGCCGGGGGGGGAGAGCACCACCATAGGGAGGCTGCTGCTGAGCACCGGCCTCCTGGAGCGGATCCGGGAGGAGGCCAGGAACGGCCTCCCCCTGCTGGGGACCTGCGCCGGGCTGATCCTGCTGGCCAGCGAGGGAGACGAGGAGGTGAGGAGGACGGGTCAGCCCCTCCTCGGTCTCATGGACATGAAGGTGATCAGGAACGCCTTCGGGAGGCAGAGGGAGTCCTTCGAGGCGGACGTGAGGGTGGAGGGGCTGAGGGGGGGCCCCTTCAGGGGGGTCTTCATCAGGGCCCCGGTGGTGGAGAGGGTCTGGGGGGAGGCCAGGGTGGTGGCGGAGCTCGAGGGGAGGATCGTGGGGGTGAGGCAGGGGAAGAGGCTGGCCTTCAGCTTCCACCCCGAGCTCACCCCCGACACCAGGATACACGAGTACTTCCTGGAGCTCTGCAGGGGGGGAAGGCCTACTGGAACTTCCTTATCCTGAGCTCCTTCTTCTTGGGATCGATCTCCACCTGCAGGTAGTCCCCAGGGGAGAAGGGGAAGGAGGAGTCCCTCACCAGCTCGGTGGGGAGGTAGATGAAGAACTTGTCGTACTCCTTCTCCCCCGTCTTGGTGGGCCTGTTGATCAGCCTTCCCCTTCCCTTGGAAGCCATCCCATCGCTTCCCTTCCTCCCCCTTATAACCCTTCCGGTTTTTCTCGCCCCTTAAAAGGGCGCCCCCTTCTGCGCACCGGGGTAGGAAAAGCGGCAGGGGGTGGAGCCGGTGTGAAACACTCTGTTGCCACAAAACTTAAACCCCGGAAGGGGGAAGCGAAGGAGTGACGGGGGAGAAGGAGAGGAAGAGCTGTCCGGACTGCGGGGCGGAGTTCTACTCCACCCTGGGCCTGGTCCTCCACCTCCAGCAGCACGGCTACTCCAAGAAGGAGGCCTGGGAGAGGGCCAAGAAGAGGCCTCAGCTGAAGTAGACCAGGCGGTACTCACCCTTCCCCAGACCCGCCAGCTCCCTGGCCTTCTCCACCGCGTCCTCGAAGGTCCCCAGGTTGTCCACCAGACCCCTGGCCAGGGCCTCCGTCCCGTAGAGGGTGGAGCCGTCCCTGAGGGACCCGAGCACGTTCTCCAGCTGGGGGCGGTTGTGCTTTATGCGGTCCATCACCTCCTCCAGCAGGTTCTCCACCAGGCTCTGCAGGTACCGGTTCTCCTCCTCCGTGGGGCTCCTGTACTCCGCTCCAAGGTCCTTCAGCTGGCCCGTGGACCACCGGTAGTACCTTATCCCCTCCTTCTCCAGCCAGTTCTCGTAGCTCACCCAGATGGCGATCACCCCGAGCCCGGCGGTGAGGGTGGTGCTCCTGGCGAAGATGTAGCGGGAGGCCGAGGAGAGGAGGTAGGCGCCGGAGGTGGCGTACTCCTTCATGGTGACCACCACCGGCTTCTCCCGGGACAGCTGGCGCATGGCGGACTCCGTCTCGAAGCAGGCCTGCACCGTTCCCCCGGGGCTGTTCACCTCCACCACCACCGCCTTCACCCCGGGGCTCCTGAGGGCCCTGTACAGGAGGTCGGCGTAGCTGAAGTCCTGCACCTCCCCCTCTATCCTTATCACGGCCACCTGGTTCCTCCCCCCGTAGTACTCCAGCGCGGCCAGGGAGGCGGAGAGGAGCAGGAGCAGGACCACCGCTCCCCAAAGGTACCTCCTGGCCCCCCCTCCCTTCCTGCCCATCCTCTACCCTCCACCTCCCCCCTTAAAACCCAGGGGGGAGGGAGATCTGCTCCACCACCGTGGGCTCCTCCCTGGCCTTGTTCCGGTGGAACCTGTACAGGTACCCGCTCACGGCCGCCTCCAGCCTCTCCTCGTGGGTGATGAGCAGGACCTGGCGGACCAGGGAGGGGAGGCGCTCCCTCAGCACCCTGGCCAGCTCCTGGATGGCCTCCGCGTCCAGGTTGTGGGTGGGCTCGTCCAGCACGATCCATCCCAGGCGGGGGGCCAGGGCCCTCGCCAGGGCCACCCTCATCACGAAGCAGGCGTCCGTCCTCTCCCCCCCGCTGGCCACCCCCTCCACCGGGAGCCAGTTGCCCCTCCTGTCCCTGAGCTCGAACTGGTAGTCCCCTTCCTCCCCCACGGAGAGCCTGAGGGAGGTGTAATCCCCGTAGGGGTAGACCTCCTCCCAGAGCTCCTCCATCATCTCGTTCACCCTCTCCACGAAGAGGGAGCGCATGGAGGCCTGGGTCCTGGAGAGGGCGAGCTGAAGGAGGCCCAGAGCCTGGGAGGCCTCCCTCAGCCTGAGGGCCTCCAGCTCCTTCCTCCTGAGCTCCCTGAGCCGTCCCCTCAGCAGCTCCCTCAGCCCCTCCCTCTCCCGCTGCAGCTGCTCCATGGCCCTGAGCTCACCCCTCACCCTCCCAAGCTGGGAGGAGAGGGACCGGTACTCCTCCTCCGTCCTCCTCACCTCCTCCTCCCTGTACCTCCTCTCCAGATCCCACACCTCCCTCTGCAGGCTGAGGTGGCGCGCCCTGCTCTCCGTCAGCTCCCTCTCCAGCCTCTGGAGCTCCCTGGCCAGCTCCAGCCTCCTGAGGGCTTCCTGCCACCTCCTCCCGGCCTCCTCCCTCCTCTCCACCGCCCTGCGGTGCTCCTCCCTCAGGGCCTCCAGCTCCCTCTCGCAGGACCGCAGCTCCCTCTCCTTCTCCTCCCTCCTCCTCCGGATCTCCTCCAGCTCCCTCCTGAGCTCCGGGAGGTTCCCCACCTCCCCCTCCAGCCTCCTCATCCTCCGCTCCTGCTCCGAGAGCCTCCTCTCCTCCTCCTCCAGCCCCCTTAGCCTGGCCCTGAGCTCCTCCCTCCTCCTGCCCAGCTCCTCCAGCTCCTCCAGCCTCCTGGCCCTCAGGGCCTCCTTCCTCCCCTCCTCCAAGGGGGCCTCGCAGACCGGGCAGGTGGATCCGGCCTGGGAGAGCTCCTCCAAGCTCCTCCTCACCTCCCTCTCCCTGGCCTCCACCACGGCCAGCTCCTCCCCCACCCTTCCCCTCTCCCTCCTCGTCCCCTCC